>NZ_JAZHOC010000081.1:0-85407 GCF_036553575.1 Methylobacter sp. Wu1
AAAGTATTCGTTTTTTAAAATTTTAACCACAATATATTGTGCATTTTATATTTGCATATAACAGCATATAGACGTCAAAGAGAAAAATTTTGAATACTTTCACAGTCTCGTACCCTACCCGTAGCCGGACGGGGCATGTTGCTCCGTCCGAAAGGTTTGAAGTTGATCAAGAACAGCAATTTGAATCGGCAACCGCAGAAACGTCAAGGCCGGGATTGCAAATCCCGGCCCGCTTGTGCAAGTTTACTTGTACCACAAAGGGTACTCGCACTGAAAAATAGTGGTGCGAATAAATTCACATCTACATTCGGAACCCGATTCAAATAACCATCGCGCTGGCGACATCTGATACCCATCTAAGCCCACTGCGTAACGGCAAGCAATATAACCATAATATGAATGAACAAACACAGACCGTCATCGACTACCACCACCGCACCAAGCATCATCTGGACCGCTACGCAAAAGGCCCTGAAACCCTGGACTGGGACGATCAGCCCGACCCGTTCCGACGCTTCGCCGGCTGCGAATCGATGCCGCTGCCTAAACCCGGCGCCGAGCTGCCCGTCCTGTTCAGCGAACTGGACAACCTGCAGGCCATCGCCCCCCAGGCACTGACGCTGGAATCGCTGGGCTTGCTGCTGGAACTGTCCTTCGGCCTGTCGGCCTGGAAACAGTACGGACCTGACCGCTGGGCATTGCGCTGCAATCCGTCTAGCGGCAATCTGCATCCGACTGAGGCTTATCTGATCAATACAGACCGCTCATTGATGAAGCCGGGCGTTTACCACTATGTCAGCCATGACCATCATCTGGAGCGGCGCTGCCGGTTTGCCGATGATGTGGATAATGCAGGCATTTTGATCGGATTGAGCTCGGTACACTGGCGCGAAGCCTGGAAATACGGCGAGCGGGCTTACCGCTACTGTCAGCACGATACCGGCCATGCGCTGGGCGCCCTGCGCTACGCCGCGGCGGCGCTGGGCTGGTCGGTTGAATTGCTGGCCGAATGCGCCGATGCTGACATAGCCGCATTGCTAGGGCTTGACCGTCAGGATGACTTCAAGCCGGACGAACGGGAAGCGCCCGACCTGCTCTGCCGCATACTTACGGCTTCCGGTGCAGGCACGCCGTTTGAAATCGAAGCTTTGTCGGAAGTCCTACAATCAGCCGCGTGGTCAGGCCGGGCGAGCAGCCTGAAGGCCTACCACATGTACAAATGGCCCATCATAGACGAGGTCTCCGCTGCCGCCGCCAAGCCGCGCACCGAAGAACCACTCTGGCAGGCCGCCCCGCAGCCGGTCGTCACCTTATCCAGCCGACAGACGGCAACGGCCATTATCCGCCAGCGCCGCAGCGCCCAGCATTTCGACGGCAAAACCACTCTGCCGCTGGCCGACTTCTACCGACTGCTGAGCGCTGTCATGCCGGCCCGCAAACCGCCTTTCGATCTGTGGCGCTGGCCCGCGAAAATCCATCTGTTTTTGTTTGTACACCGCATTGAAAGCCTGGCGCCGGGCATATATGCCTTGCCTCGCGATCCTGAAGCGCTTGATAAACTGCAGAACGCCACACTCGCCGATTTTGACTGGCAGCCCGTATCGGACATCCTGCCGCTTTACCAGCTCTACATGGGCGATTGCCGGCAGATCGCCAAGTCGCTGTCCTGCCACCAGGCGATCGCCAGCGACAGCGCCTTCAGCCTGGCCATGGTGGCCGAATTCGGCTTCGGCGATCAGCCCTGGATCTACCGCCGGCTGTTCTGGGAATGCGGCCTGATCGGTCAGGCGCTGTATCTGGAAGCCGAGGCGGCAGGCGTGCGCGGCACCGGCATCGGCTGTTATTTCGATGACAGCGTCCACGAAATTCTCGGCATCAAGTCTGACCGGCTCCAGAGCCTGTACCATTTCACCGTGGGCATGCCGCTGGAAGACACGCGGCTGCAGACTTTGCCGCCCTATGACCATTTGCGGGGCTAAAGAGGCGCGTTAGTATTTTGACAGGATTGGGTTTATGCGCTCTAATCTGGACTAGATGCAAAAAAGCACATCCCGCCCAGCAAATAAGCAACAATAATTAAACACAAGGTAATTCTATGAAAAGCAACAATCAAGTAGTTGACTGGCTGAATAAATTACTGGCCGGCGAATTGACCGCCATGGATCAATATTTCATTCATTCGCGCATGTATGAAAACTGGGGGTTCAATAAATTATACGAGCGCATCAATCATGAAATGCAGGACGAGACAGGCCATGCCGATGCGCTGATCAAGCGCATCCTGTTTCTTGAGGGCGTACCGAACCTGTCGGTCCGAAATCCTCTGGCTGTCGGCAGCACGGTTCCTGACATGCTGAAAAACGATCTCGCGCTGGAAATGCAGGTGATCAGCGCGTTAAAGGAAGCCATCGCCTATTGCGAGTCGGTCAATGACTACGTCACGCGCGAGATTCTGGAAGGCATGCTGGAGGATACTGAGGACGACCATACCCATTGGCTGGAAAAGCAACTGGGCCTGATCGATAGAATCGGCTTGCAAAATTATCTGCAGTCGCAAATGTAGCCGTCAGTGCCGAGCCTAGCAGCCCAGCCGACGCTTCGGTCAGTGTATTCTTTTATCCGTGGCGGTTTGCTCGGGCTCTGGATTACTCGTATCCAGATGCCCTTTCTTCAACCCGCGCCTTGCCTCCTCCGCCAGTTTCTCGTAATGGTCATGGAATTCATCGAGCTGAGACTGCTCCATTTCCTCAAGGTCCAGCAATGCGTTATGAGCGCCCTGGGTGGCTCTAATCAATTCATCAAGCTTGATCTGGATGGCCTCGGTATCGCGGTTCTGCGTATTCTGAATCAGGAACACCATCAGAAACGTCACAATGGTCGTGGTTGTGTTGATGACCAACTGCCATGTATCGCTGAAATCAAATAAGGGCCCGGTGATGCCCCAGACAATAATAAGCCATACCGCTACATTAAAGGTCATCGGGCGTCCGCTGATCCGTGACGCCAGTCTGGCCATATTTGAATACCATGCTGTGTCTTTCATCGCTTGCCTCCTGTCATTATTGCCATTAAGACAAGAGGATGGGGTGAAAGTGCGGCTTTGGGCAGTTTGATGGACGAAACCCGGCTTTTCTTCGCCTCAATGCGTTGGGTTTCCGCACAGCTTCAATCCGGCCTACAGACTGTAAGCTATGGAACTGCCGCAAGCGTCCCTTTAATCAAGCTACCGTAGTTACATTGCTTTTGGCGCTCGATCTCCTGATAACGGCCTGGAAATACATTTTTCCAAAATGATGACATTTCGGACCACGCCTTCCTTGCCTCTTTCAGCTTATTAACGGGAATATCCGGCAAATCCTTCTTGATGCGAGTGTAGTGAATGCCGATATACGGGATACCTTCCGCTTGCAATGCATCCCGCATATTGTTGATATGTTTCTCTCCGTCATCGATAAAAACAATACGGTCATACTTTAGGTTTAACTTCTCAAGCAACTCAAGCAACAAAAGCCCTTTGTTCTGGCCGCTGATCATGAAGATTCCATTGTGATAGCTGACCTCACGGCGTTTGTCTGACCTGGAAGTGAAAATTATGCCGTCTGCAGATTCAGACAGTTGTCTAGGAAGAACATACCCGGCCTCAGTCCTTGTGAGTTCCCTTTCTGTCGCGCCCCTGTAAGCAGGATTTCTGGAGGTGATAAGAAGCTTGTCAAACTGAATCGAATTGAAGATTTTGTCGGCATCTGCCTGAGTCTTGGTGAGCTTCCCGGCCTCATAGCTCAGCGCGACTACATCAAACGTGCACGGCACATAGTCACTGGAATGGTCACCGGATGCTGACTGCTTTGCGACTTGATTCTGCCACTCATACCAATAATCACTACCGAAGAAGGTTTCAGATGTGAGCAGTGTATCGTCAATATCGAAGACCACCAGCGTATCTGATCTTTCCTTTGGCAAAACTGAGTTAATAAATTCCAGATCTTTTATAGGCGCTTCTGAAGGCCCAGGATAAATTCTGGATTCAATTCCGCCTTTCTGGGTAATCGCACATCCTGTTGCCAACAATGAGATCAATAGAACACATACCTGCTTACAAATCATATTTAATACTTGGAGTATTCTTGATTAAAGAGTTTTCTTAAAAACCTGACATTCGCATGGAAGATTGAGCATGAAGCCCAAGCTATGCTGGAAATCAGAAATAGAAGACGCCTCAAACTATGCCATGCGCATCCTGCGTTGCCGCGCGGGAAATAAACCACCCGACCAAGGCTGACATAACGATTGAACCAGTTGCATCAACAACTTCAACAGGAATGGAAACGGATATGCGTCCGCGAGCTGCAAGCTCTGCAGCCCAGTGGGCAACTTCTTCAGGCGGCACCTTACAGCGTGCCGATATTTGGCCCGACCCCGGCCTGAGAAATTTTGCTTCAAGCCGCCTTACAACGGGAATAAACCCCGAATAGCCTGTAAATTGTTGCGATAAGAAAGCACCGGAGCCAGCCTCGGCAACAGCCAGCATGGCGCTGGCATGCACGGTACCAAGATGGTTGGTGTACTGCGGATTGTCCGGAAGGCTGACTTGAAAGCCGCTTTCCGCTGCTGCCGATTCCAAACCGATCAGTTTATTAAACGGTAATTGTGAAACATCCATTTGTCCTATCCTTAAAGTAAAAGTAAGAAGCGATACACATCAGTGAGTGCCTTGCGATCGGCGGATTAAACGGCACGCGCATGTTTGAAAGCAATCATGGTATTGTAGGATGCAGCGCCCGCTCCTCATTGACGACGGGTATACCGATGCTTCACCCCTGCCGGGAAATAATCAGGGCTTGCAAACGTGTGCAGAGTGATTTGGGGCAATTGCCGCTCCTGCGGCGTGTAATGGGCGAATTCGCTGTTCAAGCGCAGCAACTGCGCGCGAATGGATTCGGCTATTACGGGCACCATGGTTTCGTCGGGCTCAACGTCGGGCAGCAGTTCTACGGCAATGTGCAGATAACTGTCGCCCGCTTCGGTTTCCGCTGTTTCCAGCACGAATTTACCGGTCACCCAATTCATGATCTCCGGCTGCTCCAGGCCGACCGTGACGTTTTCCGGATAAATATTGGCGCCGTAGTAGGACACGGTAAAATCGGCCCGCCCAAACACATACACAAACGGCAAATGGCGAGGCTGAAAATCTTCGTCCAGACCTAATTCGTTGAATGACCGCACGCCCTGCGCCTGCAGAAAACCCCACAACTCATCAAAATCCAGTATACCGCCCTTGTCGGCAATGTGATAGCGCACCAGGGGCACGCTATTTTCTGCTGAAAACACCAGCGTGCCTTCGTGCACTTCGAAGAAGCGCCGGGCCGGATCGTATTGCACCAGCGTCGGCAGCCGTGATTCGCCAAACAAGGTACGGGCCGCATCGGGATGGCCGGCCAGCCAGCGGCGGATAGCGATGCTGAGCGGTGTTTCATTGCCAAGCACGCCGCCATCGGCCGTGCCATATAGCGAAGCCGAATCGAAGCAGGGCGCCCCGGAGCCGATGCGCTGCCCCACCAGGCTGCGCCATTCCTCGCTGAACACCTCGCCGGCAAAAACCAGCCTGGGGTTAAAGCTGGGCCAGTGAATGCCTTCCGCGGCGCCGGCATCTATCACGTCCTTGACGAACGGCGGATAACCCAGCAGCACTGTCTGCTCGAAATGGGGCGCCAGCTCGCGCACGACCCGAAAGATTTCCGCCTTGTTGTTGCCGGGCGTCGCCACCATCAGCGGATAGCCCTTGCGCGCCAGGTGCCAGCAGCAGGACGTCGTGTACAGGCCGCCCACCCAGTTGCCCAGGGCGAAGCAGACCACCGCCAGCGTGCTGCACTCATGGGCATGGAAACTGTCGTGAAAGATCTGCTCGAAGCGCTGGGCCACAGCCAGCTCATAATCGGCAGAGCGCGGCCAGAAAGTCGGCTGTCCCGTAGAGCCGGAAGAGACCGCCACGCGGTCAGCTCCGCGAAGACTGCCGCCCAGGCAGCGCTCCGGCAGCGGATAAGCCTGCATGTAATTAGCCTTGGTCATCAGCGGCAATTTCTGAAAGTCCTGATAAGAATTAACCTCAGCGGGATTTACCTTCTGTGACTCCAGAAACTGCCGGTAAGCGGGAACCTCGGCTACGCACCGGCGGAACAGGGCCAGCGCCTTGTCTTCAGGATTGACGGCCTGATGTTCTGTCAGAAGCGCATCCAGCGGCGTCGAGATAAAATGATTGTAAGCATCAGTAGACGGAGGCATAAGCGAGTTGGACATGAAAGATACCTGAAAAAAATGTTCACATGGCAGAACGCCTGGTCGTCAACAGACTGATCAGGCGCCATCTTCAGTTCTTGAGCCGTGCCCCCGAACCGACACTTGCAGGCGTCAAGGACAAAACGCCCTGCCCGCCGTTATTTTGAATTTTTTTCCAATGCCGTCTGGCAAGGCAAACAATATTTGCAGGCGATAGCCTTTCGGCGACTTTCCGGTATCGGTTCGCCGCATTCTTCGCAATCGATAGCCGATTCGCCGGTATACATTGATTTTCGTGTTTCTTCAATAAAGAGCGTGGTCATTTGCTCCATTCGCTCCATGATGGCATCGGTGCCACCTGCCCATGCGGATGACATATTTTTCACTCGACTTGTAGGTTATGGAATTTAACAGGATTTGTTTAAGCCTATGGCTTTCCAAAGTCCTTATATTTTAACGTCATTGAATCATTTTTACCGCATTATCCGATACTTGTACAGCAAACCAATGCCGGACAGATACGCCGGTCTTTCAATTAAAGACTGACTCATTAAGCCAGCTGTCATACAAATGTCATCTGACTGCTCTATGCTGGCGGCAACCACTTAAAGAACGACAGGTATAGAGATGTTGCTGAACTGGATTAGAGAAAAAATGACCTTGCTGGGATTAAACGATCAAGAGACCGACAACGATGAGTCCGATATCGGATTCGATTTTGCGTTAAGTTTTGATATGGTTGATCAACTGTCCGGCTCCCTCATCAACGATCCGGGTATTAGAGCGTTTGCCAATGCCAACAAAGTAAAATTGTTGGAACATTGATCAGTCATCCTGCCGTCTCTCATCATGAATTTTAACGATAATGCCTCGGCAATCGGGCACAGTCATCAACAACTGACTGACAAGGCCAGACGTCGGTCTCTGTCGATCAAATCAATCTTCGTGCCCAACAATCGGCTTTCCCTGTCCAGCACCTGCTGCAGCCAGAAAGCATCTTTAGGCGTCGCGTAGTTCAACCGGAAGCGCTTGATTTGCAGAGGCGACATCATCAGGTTGACCAGTTTTCCTGTCGTCAGGTCCAGCGTTACCAAGTACATCAGCGAGAGATCGCCCCGGAATTCCTCGTGGCCTGAAATGCCCTCATAGTCGTTCAGAAAGTCGCCGCAGCCGTACAGGATCGGCTTGCCCTGGTAAACCTCAATGCCTTTGGAATGGTGCGATGAGTGTCCATGCACCACGTCCACATGGGCCAGATCTATCAGCCGATGCGCAAATTCTCTTTGCGCATTTACTATCTTGTAACCCCAGTTTCCGCCCCAGTGTATCGAGGCCACTACGCAATCGCCTTTCTGCTTGAGATCCGCGATCCGCTCGGCAATACGGCTCAGCGTGTGCTCTGAGAAATCCGGCAGCAGATTCACGCCCGGCTTATCGCGGCGGGCGCTCCACTGCAAGGGAATGCCGCTGCTGTCATCGCCGAAGCCGAATACCAGCACGCGCCCTTTCCCTGCCACCTCGATAATCGCCGGCGCTTCGGCTTCTGACAGGTTCCGGCCCGCCCCGGCGAACTTGAGGTTGGCGTCGGCCAAAGTGGTCAAGGTTTCCTTCAGCCCGTCATAGCCCCAGTCCAGGACATGGTTGTTGGCCAGCACGCAGCAGTCGATGCCCGCCGCAGTAATGCAGGGGATGTTCTTCGGATGCATCCGGTAATTGATGCCCTTGCCAGGCCAGAAGTCAGAACTGGTCGTTATCGCCGTTTCGAGATTGATGATGCGGACGTCGGGACCGGTGCGCCGGAGTTCTTCAAGCGCATCGCCCCAGATATAGTCAAAACCAACCGGTTCCGGAATGGGGCCGTTGGCCTCCTCCGCGATCTGCACATACCCTCGGGCGGAGTTCATATAAGACTCATGAATCCGCGGGTTGGAAGGATGCGGCAGCACCTGGTCGATGCCCCGGCCGGTCATCACATCGCCGCACAGAAATAACGTAACTGTCCGGTTACTGCGGGAAGTCGTCTGAGCTGAAAGGCCTTGATCGCACATCATTTCTTTCCTGCCCGGCGCCGGTCGCGCATCGGCCATGCCCAGAGCGATCGCCGTAAGCCCGGCTAATTTCAGGAAATCCCTTCGCGTTCTCGGTTTTAACTGATAATCACGCATCGCCGGCAAATAGAGATAGATTAATAGTCCCATTGACCATCATTCCATCCGAAAGCTCCGAATACCAGTTTGCAAAAATGGCTATAAGTTTTCATCGCCTGACATGGATACATAGACAAGGTATTCCGGTCATAGGAACAAACTTATGATGTGTAGATGAGGAAGCCGCCTTGAAACTGCCATTTGAAGACCGCGCCTACGCCGGGCGCCTGCTGGGACAGGCCCTGGCCAAGTATGCCAACCGACCGGACGTGATTGTCCTTGCCTTGCCCCGCGGCGGAGTCCCGGTAGGGTTCGAGGCCGCCCAGGCGATTAACGCATCGCTGGATATCATGCTGGTTCGCAAACTCGGAACGCCCGGCCATGAGGAACTGGCCATGGGCGCAATCGCCAGCGGCGGCATAACAGTGTTCAACGCTGAGCTGGTATCACGGCTTCATATCGGCCCGGAGCTCATGGAAGCCGCCGTCAAAAGAGAGCGACAAGAACTGAAACGGCGCGAGCAGACCTATCGGGGCAATCATCCGCTCCCTGTTGTCGAGAACCGCCATGTGATTCTGGTGGATGACGGTCTGGCTACGGGGGCGAGCATGCGTGCCGCTGTCGCCGCCTTGAGGCAACGCAATCCCGCATCGATCATAGTCGCCATCCCCGTAGCTCCGCCTGATACGGTAGCGATGCTGAAAGAGGAAGCCGATGAGGTGATCTGCCTGGCCATGCCGGAGCCATTTTCAGCCGTCGGCCGCTGGTACAGGGATTTTTCCCAGACCACCGATGAGGACGTCAAGTCCCTCCTCGAATCCGTCTGGTCCACGGAATTCAGTTCCGCAAACTACACGGAAAAGCCATGACTCATCCCGCATCCCCGGCGCCCATTGAAGTCAGCATGACGTTTGAAGGCATCTCCCTTGACGGCAGCCTTACCGTTCCTGAGCGCGCAAAGGGTCTGGTAGTCTTCGCTCATGGCAGCGGCAGCAGCCGGTTCAGCCGGCGCAACCGTTTCGTGGCCGAAATCCTGAACGAGGCCGGGCTTGCCACGCTGCTTTTCGATCTTTTGACTTCGGATGAGGAAGACATCGATCTGCGCACGCGCGAATTCCGTTTCGATATCGAATTGCTGACCAACCGGCTCATTGGCGTGATCGATTGGGTGAGCCAAAACCCAAAGACCGCCGAGTTTGCCGTCGGGCTGTTTGGGGCCAGCACCGGCGCGTCGGCTGCATTGGGCGCTGCCGCCGCACGGACCAGGAAAGTCGCCGCAGTCGTCTCGCGCGGCGGACGGCCTGATCTGGCGCGGCGCCATCTGGCCAAGGTGAGAGCGCCTACGCTGTTGATCGTGGGCGGAGAAGACACTGTGGTCATCGAGCTCAACCAGCAGGCAGCCAGCCATTTGCAGATCAAACATCGCCTGGAGATCGTTCCGGGCGCCACTCACCTGTTCGAGGAATCCGGTAAACTGGAACAGGTGGCGAAGCTCACCCGCGACTGGTTCCTGCGCTATCTGTCCGGCTCATGAATCTCGACGCGATGCGCCTGTTTGCACTGAGCGAAAGCCGGACACTCGGAGAAAAAATCGGAGCGGCTCTCAATATACCGCTGGCTTTGCACGAGGAACGGGACTTTGAAGACGGCGAGCACAAGACGCGCCCCTTGGAGAGCGTGCGAGGCTGTGATGTTTTCGTGATCCAGTCGCTGTACAGCGAGCCTGGAAAGAGCGTCAACGACAAGCTGTGCCGGCTGCTGTTTTTCATCGGCGCTCTGAAAGATGCCTCGGCCCGATCGGTGACCGCCGTCCTGCCCTACCTCGGTTATGCGCGCAAAGACCGGAAAACCAAGTCGCGCGATCCGGTAACGACCCGCTACGTGGCGCAGCTGCTGGAGGCCGTCGGTACCGATCGGGTGCTGACCCTCGACGTGCATAATCTTGCCGCTTTTCAAAACGCTTTCCGGTGCCCTACGGACCATCTGGAAGCCAAGGAACTGTTCGTCGGGCATTTTGCAGCACGGCTCGCCGATGCCGATGTGGTCGTCGTTTCTCCGGACGTCGGCGGCGTCAAACGTGCGGAACTGTTTCGTGAGGCGCTGAGCCAGCGTCTGAGCAAGCCGGCAGGCAGCGCCTTCATGGAAAAGCAGCGCAGCGCCGGGGTCGTCAGCGGCGAAGCGCTGGTGGGCGATGTAAAAGGCAAAACCACCATCATCATCGACGACATGATCAGCACCGGCGGCACGATCCTTCGGACCGCATACGCCTGCCGCAGGCAAGGCGCACAAAGCATCCATGCCGCCGCTTCCCACGGCATTTTCGTGGGCAATGCCGGTCAGGTCGTGGCCGATCCCACCCTGGACAGCCTGGCGGTCACCGATACGCTGCCGCCGTTCCGGCTCGATCCGGAACTCGTGCGCAGCCGGCTGACGATGCTGGACGTCGCGCCGCTATTCGCGGAGGCCATCCGGCATATTCACAACAGCAGTTCTACCGTAGAGTTCCTGTAGGCACAAATAAACTTCATCTCTGCCTTCACCCATGATGCACATACCGCTCTGCCAGATCGAGATAGGTTCGGGCAAGGCTTAGCCAGCACTGGTGATCATCAACGTCATGGTCCATGGTATGCCACACTGCGATCTTGGCGCGCAAACAGGCACGGAAAACCTTGTAAAACGCGATCAGTTCAGTGGGACAGGCATCGCGGACGGCTTTCTTGTAGTGCGCCAGAATCTGGCCGCCGATAACGGGCGCACCGATACGCTCGCATTCCAGGGCCAGGTAAGCCAATTCGTCAACGGGGTCCAGCGTTCGGAACTGCCGGTTGAACTCCAGGCAATCGATGATCACCGGTTCGGAGATCAGACAGATATGCTGCGGCCTGAGGTCGCCATGTGCATCGATGATGCGCCCGTCCCTTGCGCGCTGTTCAAGAAGGTCTCCCTGTTCCGTCAGAAATTGCCTTTGCGCCGCCATGAGCCTGTCCACCTGCATGCCGGGCAACGCATATCGGCTGTCGCTCAATTCGACCAGAGTGCTGCGGATATCCGCTTCGAAGCTGCGCCGATACTCGGCCGGGCTGATGGCTAAGGAAGGAGAAAATTGATAAAAATCAGCCAGCACCTGGCTCACCTTCCGCACATCTTCGGCCGAGACCGTCCCTTCGCGAATCGCGACATCGAGCATGCGGTCGGCGGGCAGGCGGCGCATTTGCACCAGCCAATCCACCACACATCCTTCGCCGCCCAACTTCAGGCCGCCATCGGCTTCTAGCGTGAGCGGCACGGTGCCGAGATAAACATGCTTGGCCAACCGCCGATTGAGATGCACTTCGCGCTCGCAGTTTTTGTGCCTGGCTTCCAAGGTACTGAAATCCAGGTAGTCATATCGAACGGGTTTCTTCAGCTTGTAAATCAGCCTATCGGTTAAAAAAACCCAGGACATATGAGTTTTGATGACTTCGACATGTGCAGGTCTGTCCGGATAGCTATCCGGTTGCCGGAGAAAGGCTACCTTTTCTTCGATACGCATTGCGCACGTTTCCCGCAAGCAGCGCTATTCAGTAAGCCTGATCTGAATACCATACTCTGTGTTCCGTCCCCAGTATCATTGTTACCGTTAAGGATTCGGTTAAAAATAACTTTCCGATTTGTCGATGAAATCAGCGCTTATGTAGGGGCGAATTCATTCGCCCTGGGCGACTTAAGTCGCCCCTACACAATGTTGCTCGTCAAAATTCAGGGAAGTTATTTCTCGCCTTGTCCTAAGACAAAAGGCTGGGGCGAAAGTGCGGCCTTGGCCATCCGATTGAGGAAGCTGGGCTGGAGCTTTGCGGAAACCCAGCTTAGAGCGACTAACTGGCTGGAGTGAGCTTCTTGTGGGGCAACCTGATCATGACATCTTGGAAACATGCTTCAGTGCAAAGAAGATAACCACAGCCGGCATAAGCAGCGCCATGACGCTCCATAGTCCCATTGCCAGCAAGACAATCTGGTTGAGCGCTATAAGACCTGCGTAAGTATAAACAGCCCATTTTTTCATCATCCACAAGCCGAACATGCACGCCAGTCCTATGAAAGACGAAAGGCCCAGGTATAGCAGATAGCCAAAACCTAATTGCTGCGCTACAGGTGAGAAAATCAAAGGCAATGCTATCAGTGACCCGACGAACCCGATCACACAGATGACTGTTATCGAGGTTGGGCGTTCGGCTGTTTCTGTTAGTTCGTTCACGGCGTGTTTCCTTTTTTGTTGGCATCTAACAATTTTATTCAGCCCCATGCATTAAGGAATGGTGAGAACAACACGGCGTCTCGCCCATTGGCTGAAAGTACTGCTCGGATAATGGTAAAAATGAAGCGCCTGAGTCTGTCTAAAACTCATGCTGGACTGCTAAGGCACTTTGTTCGATTATGACGGCAGCAATCCATTCCCGTCAATTATAAAGCAAGCCAGTAAAATACTGGGTTAGGCGACAGTCTCACGGGTTATTTACGGCTAATTTTACGCCAAACCCAATGAGCGCAGTGCCCGCAAGCCGAGTTGCGGCTTTGCGCGCCGATGGCAGCGACGACAGCTTGCGTGCCAGAGCGTTGCCGATGAACACGAGGCCGGCCTGATACAAGAAACTGATGATGGTAACGTGAGCCATCAGGACGCCGAGGGTGACGGACGATGCATCGGAATGCAGAAACAAAGGAAAGAAGGCCATGAAAAACAGAATGACCTTGGGGTTGGTGAGGCTGACCATGAATGCCTGTCGGAAATAGAGCCGCCCGCTCTTTTTCCGTTCTGGCACACTTGCATCGACGGAAACAGGCGACCTGAGCATTTGAATGCCCAACCAGCACAGGTAGGCGGAACCAAACCATTGCAGCGCCTCAAACGCAAACGGATGCGCATGCATCACGGCTGCCAGGCCGAGAGTAGCCCCGGCCATATATACGAAATCGCCAAGCAGGGTGCCCATAACGGCGCCGAGCCCTGCTCCGATGCCGTTGCGCGCAGTGGCATGGAGAATCGCCAGCGCGCCCGGCCCCGGGATTAGCTGAAAAACGAGAATTGCTGCAATGAAGCTCGTGTAGTTCTGAATATCAAACATGCTTCAGCCTCTAATGGTACCCAAGATAACCGGAGCCGGCCAGGGTTAAGCCTGGCCGAAGTCACGAAACAACAATCCCGCGCAAAACTGGCTTAAAATCCATAAGCCGGGTTACGATTGATGGTCAGGTCCGGAGAACCGCCACTTGGGCGAAGCACCCTACCGTATTTTATTGCTGGGGAGCCGTCTTCTTGCAGTTGCACTCGGCCGCAACAGTTTTCAACTCTTCGACATATTCCTTGTTTGCCTTTGTTAATACCGGCTGCCATGCTTTCTGATAGTCTTCAATAAACTTGCCCATTGCCTGTTTCTTGGCGGCAATATCTTTTTTACCTAAATCGGATGTATGGAACTCAATAAGCTTGTCCAGTTCTTCTTCCGTAAAGTTTGGGCCGTAGTACCCCACCCATACATCTACAATTTTTTGGTCGGACCAGGGAATTACCAATTTCTTTGTATAGTTTGCATAAGCATTGGCGAGTCGTTTCTTGAATTCTTCATTAGGATTCAGCTGAGCCAGTACTTGATCCAGAGTCTGCTGCCCCATTTTCTCTGTTTGAGTCTTCACTGCTTGAATCTGTGTAGTCCACGTTTCAGTCAGCCCGGTCGCATCCATTAAAGTCTTGACTTTATCCGCTTTTGAATCGGCTAAGGCAGTAAATGGCATTAAAGCCGCCAGCAATATTATTAACTTTTGTCTCATGGTTTTCCTTTTATTTTTATTGTTTAACGCAATATATGGCGTCGTATTTTCGACAATCCGTTCTATGTAGTACGCAACTACAACAAATACATGATAGCTTATGTTATTTAGATTTTATATATGCAGCAGCCAAGCGGGCCGGGCTGGAGCTTTGTGGAAACCCAACATATCGGAGTGATGAATTGCCGTGTTTATCAACCCGGCCTACCAAGCTGATCGTTATAGAAAGTAGGGTACGCATTGCGTACCATTTTCGAAATGTTCAGGTAAATGAAACGCTTACTTAAGCAGAAAAGCTCAGCTGGGGCTTTGCGGAAACTCAGCTTGGGTAATTTTGAGAAGCCGGAGGTATCGACCCGGCCTACCGTACTGAAAGGGAAATATGGATATGAAAAGATTGAAACCGCTGGTTGATGAAGAAAAGAAGCAACGCTTGATTGTGATGAACGGATGTAGGTTATTGCAGAATGAAATGAGCGACGGCCAGTGGAAAAATGAAAAGGTTGATAAAGCCAGAGGTATCAAGCCGGGAATCTATAAGCTGTATCTGGCCATTAAGGCTGACAAGGCAAAGGCGTTTAGCGGGATTATTGTTCATGTAGACGATCAAGGCGTCTATCAGCAGATCGGCAAGGAAATTATTGTTAAGCATGACCGCGCAGCCTTCTTCATCAGAGCGCCTGATATTGGACAGGTCGAGACCATAAGTTATGACAACCAGGGTAAAGCCTCAGTCTGATCGATAGAGCCCGGCATGTCGGAGCGGCGAATTGCCGGGTTTATCAATCCGGACTGCCGTGCTCCGCTTAATGGAAAGTCCACTCCTTGTAACCAGAGGCATAGCCGAAACCAATAGCTCTTGATGCCACAAGATTTATACCCTGGCTTCGAATACTTTATACTCAACATTTTCCTCAACGGCCCAATCAAGGCGAGCCGTGATTCATCACCACTTACTACCAGGAGCCATTATGTACAAACCCGTCACGCCGCTGCTCGCCGCCGATACCTTGATCGAACTGATCGATCTGCCCGGCCGGCCGTTTGTTTTGATCGAGCGCGCAAATCCGCCTTACGGCTGGGCCGTGCCGGGAGGGTTTGTCGATGTCGGCGAGACGATGGAGATGGCCGCCGTGCGCGAGGCGAAGGAGGAAATCGGCCTCGATATCAGGCTGACGGCTTTGTTGGGGATCTATTCCAATCCCAAGCGAGACCCGCGCAATCATACCGTGACGGCCTGCTATATCGCCGAAGCGCATGGCATGCCTGTCGCGGCCGATGACGCCAAAAACTGCGGCATTTTTACCTTCGACAATCTTCCCGCCGAGTTAGCGTTCGATCATGCGATGGTACTGGATGATTACCGCAATTACCGTATGACCGGCCAGGTCGCGCCGTTGCGGTTGTAGGAGAAGCGCGTAACGCACCGCTTTACCGGCACGTTATGCGGTGAATGGTGGTCAAACCACCATGAAGGGATTGGGCTTGGGATTGGCCAGTACTTTCAGTATGGCCCGAATATCGGCTTCCAGAATGTTGAGCTTGGTATAAAGCTCTTCGTTGTCGTATTGTTCGTCAAACCGGAAGGATTCGACCATCGGCAGCAATTCATCCAGTTTTTTCTGTAAATTCTCTCTGTCCACTATTTTCCACTCCAAAAAAGTCAGGACGGGTTATTGATCTGGTATGGCAGGCCAAACCTGCTGTGCGAGGTTGGCTTTAAGGGTGAAAAGTCTACGATAATTACGACTTTTGTTGAAGGTCTAATTTTGGTGATGGAAATAAAGTGTGAGAGCGACTTTGCCCATTCCTTGGGCAAAGCCGCCCCCGCAATTCCCCCGCAATCTATTGTTTAATTTTCAGGACCGTAACATTTCGGGTAATCGCTGCAAACAGCGCAGGACGGCGCGCGGCAGAGATACAGCCCTTCCGCTTCGCAGAGTTGTTTATACAGGAATTTCTTCCATTTCATATCCTTGTCGTTTTTGGCGGCCAGTTCGGGAAAGTTGTAGCGTAGCATGTCGCTTAACTGGGTGCGGTTTAACAGGCCCAAATCCTGCCAAAGGTGATCGTTGCCCAGACAGCCTGCCACGATAATGCCGATGATGCAGTTGCTTTCGAAGCCGTCGGACTGACTGTAATGCTTGAGCAAATTGACCAGGTCGTCTCTTTCCAGCATGCGGCTGAAATCCGGCCGTATGCCCGAAGGCGCCAGTTCGGGTATGCGGCAGCCCGGAAAATAATGGCCGACCAGCCCGTTAAACTGCACGGGTTCCAGCCCCAGGTAATCGGGCAGGGCGCTTTTGCCCAGGCACCAGCTGGAAACCATGCAGACCAGCCATTCGTGGTTGGGCGTCGCCATCGCTTGCGATTTCAGCCGGGCATACAGGATTTCCCAGTCGTCCTGAAGTTTGAGCGCTATGGACATGATGCTAATCTCGGGCCGGTCGCGGCATGAAGGATTGAAAAAGTACCTGAGACCATAAAGCGACTCCTTGAAATTGGGGTCATTTTTCCGCTGCGCTGGATAAACAGCCGTGCGGCTCGGGTTCGGATGAACGAGGGCAGCTTTCCAGATCCGCCGCCAGGATTTCCGTCAGCCCTATCCAGTGATGAACCTTGTGCTGATCGAATCCTGCAACCCTGACATCGCCTACCTGCATTAAAGGGCGGCGGATCAATAGCGGATCTTTCAGCATTAAGGCCAGGGCCTGTTCTTCAGAGATCTGGCTGGGGTCAAGCGCGCCGCTTTTTACCGCCGGCGCGCTGTAATTAAACCACTGATGCACGGGCTCGCTGCCGAAGAAAGTTCGCAAGCGTTCCTTTTGCCAGGGCTCGGTCAATAAATTTCGCGCGATCACCTGATGGCCCGCCGCTGTCAGCATTTGCTTCTGCCGAGTGTTGTTGATGCATCCGGGTTTTTCGTAGAAGTAGACCGTAGCCACGGTTGTCGTCCTTTTAATGGGCCTGCAACTCGGCCATCGCCTCGGCCATTTTTTCCGGCGGAATGCCGGTCAAGGACCCTGGCGGATTGACCGCCTCGCCCAGCGAATTGAGTATCGCTCCTTCTATCGGGCAAATGCTGGCGCATTGATAAACCGGATAGTCACCTTCGCATTCCGTACATTTATTGCTGTTGACCCGAAAATGCGGTTTGGCTTCATAAATGGCCTTGCTGGGACACACCGGTTCGCAGGCAAAGCAGTTAACGCAGGATTCAATAATTTTTACAGCCATAAAACAAACTCCTGAATCGTAGGGTACGCATCGCGTACCTTTTAAAAATGGTACGCGATGCGTACCCTACTTTGTAATTTCTAAGCACTCGCTCTGGCTGCGTCAGGTTTTGCATCCAGCTTGCCTGCCGCCGCCATTTCCTTGTACACGGCCATGACGGCCTCCTCGATCGGCTCCATGGCATGCTCGCCGTTCGGCTGGATACCGGCCGTTTCCAGCATCTCCCAGGGCTCATAGCCGACTTTCGAACACAGCACCGCTTCGCAGCCTTCCAGCGCCCTGATCGTGCGCATCAGGGTCGATTCGGTTTCGCCGCAGGTCGTATCGCCGCCACAGTACTGATCTGCCTTGCGATGGCTAATAAAGCGCACACCCTCCGGCGAGGCTTCGTAGATCAGGAATTCCTTGGCATGACCGAAGTGCACGTTGATGAGGCCCTGCCCGCTGGTCGCCACGGCCATCAGCGCCGGACGCGTATTGAGTTTGGGCTCCTGTTTGAACTGTTCGGTCTTGGCCGCTTTCTCCAGACGCTTGCTGTCCATCTCGGCCTGTATGGCATCGTGGATGACCTTGCGTTTTTCCATGGCCGCCTGGTAGTCGATTTCCATGGTTTCGATCTTGTCCATCGTGAATTCGTCGCCGCGGTCCTCGCCGAGCAGCCCGACGGCGTCGGCACGGCACTGGCGGCAGTGGCGCATCATGTTCATGTCGCCGGAGCAGGCATCCTGAAGGTCCTGAAGCTCGTCGGGCGTAGGCCCGCGCTGCCCCATCACGCCATAGAACGTGCCGTGCTCGGCTTCAGCGATCAGCGGCATGACGTTGTGCAAAAATGCGCCCTTGGCTTTGACGACTTTACTGACTTCCGCCAGATGCTTGTCATTGACGCCCGGAATCATGACCGAGTTGACCTTGACGAGGATGCCTTTGGCAATCAGCATTTCCAGACCTTTTTGCTGCTGTTCGATCAGGATTTTTGCAGCCTTGACGCCCTTGATGCGGCGGTTGTTCCAGAAAATCCACGGGTAGATTTTCGCGCCGATTTCAGGGTCAACGCAGTTAATGGTGATCGTGACATGGTCGATGTTGTGCTTGGACAGCTCCTCGACCGCGTCGGGCAGCGCCAACCCGTTGGTGGACACGCACAGTTTGATATCGGGCGCTTCCTGACTCAGCCGGCGGAAAGTTTCGAACGTGCGTTCAGGATTGGCCAGCGGATCGCCGGGGCCGGCGATGCCGAGCACGGTCATCTGCGGAATCGTGGCGGCCACGGCCATGGTCTTTTTCACGGCCTGATCCGGCGTCAGCAGTTCGGACACTACGCCGGGGCGCGATTCGTTGGCGCAATCGTATTTACGGTTGCAGTAATGGCATTGGATGTTGCAGGCCGGCGCTACCGCCACATGCATTCTGGCGAAATAGTGATGGGCGTCTTCCGAATAACAGGGATGATTCTGTACTTTCTCCCGGATCGAGTCGGGCAATTGATTCATCTGGTCATCGGTTGAACCGCAAGAACCTGCTGAACATCCGCCTGCTTTTGGTGCATCATTGAGTACTGGCAATTCCATAATATTGGCCTCGGTAAGTTGCTGTTACTCTGGATGAATGCACAGGCCGTGCCAATATTTTATCTTACTGATTTCTATTTGTTTTTTGCTTTTGCTTATATGGAGGATGTCGCACACGCAACAGGTATGTATGAGTTTTTTGTAATTAATCGAACAACAGCCCCAAGGATTGTGATGCCTGAATGCGCCCGGCTTACCCTGCTTTGTGGTAGATGGCTAGCCCCGGCCGCCACAGACTCCACGCAGCCGGCATCTCCGGCAGCGATTCGTGCACGCCGATCACGCACAATCCTCCCGGTGACAAGTGGACATCAAGATGGCGCAGAATTTCCCGCTGCAGGTCGGTCGAAAAGTAGGTAAATGCCAGATTCCGGCAGAGGATGAGGTCGAAAGGGCCGTCCGGCAGGGTTTTGCGCAGATCCTGCATGGCCCAGCTTACCGGCCGGCGGTATTCCGGTTTGATGCAGTACTGTCCCTGCTCCGCAGTAAAGGCAAGGTCGCGCCAAAGGGAAGGCAGTTCCCTAAGACTGCTTGACGGGTAGCATCCGCGCCGGGCTCGCGCGATCTGGACCGGATCGGCGTCCGTGCCAGTCAGCGCAAACGGGACAGCCGGAGCCTGCGGCGCGATTTGCAGCGCCCAGATCAGCGCCAGCGTATACGCTTCCTCGCCAGCACCACAGCCTGCGCTCCAAATGTCGAGCCTGCGTTTATTGCGGTTTTGGCATAAGCGGATCAGTTCCGGCAATCCTTCTTGGGCGAGCGCATCGAGAACCCAACGGTCGCGGTAAAAGTGCGAGATCGTGATCCGGCAGAAACCGTCGAGCCGAAGCCACTCCTGTTCATGCGCCTCAAGATAGCGGCGGTAACCATCGAGATCGACTAACTGCAATTTCTCGATACGCCGGGTGATGCGCTTGATCACCTGCCGCCGCACTTTACGGAATCCCGACCAGCGCAGCTCCAGGCGCGGCAAGGCCCATTGCAGAAAGGCCATCCATTGATCATCTCGCTTGGTCACCGAGGAATCTGACGGCTGGCACGATTAAAGCGAGGCGCCCACATGATGTTCATTGTCGTCATTACTGCTCCTCATAGATTTCCGGCGTCCATAGTTCATATAAGAATCATGACAACGAAATGATCGCAGTTATTCCAAAGATCGTCTCACGAAAGGACTCAATCCGTATTCCAAGCGAGTCTTATCGTTCCCACGCTGGAGCGTAGGAATGATAAGGCTTGCTAAATCTGCTTCATGGCGATATCCAGCACCTGGATGCGATAGGCAATCTGCCTCGGCGTCATGTTGAGAAGCCTTGCAGCCTTGGCCTGCACCCAGCCGCATTGCTCCAGCGCAGCGATCACGCGCTCGCGGTCATCGAGTGTATCATCGTTGAGATCCACTGGCGGGCCTTTCTGGGGTTTGAGCGCGACGTGATGGCCGATTTCGTCCTCGAGCCCGGTATTGACCATGACATCCCTGTCGATGATGCCGTTGGGACTCATGATCGCGGCGCGCTCCAGGCGGTTGGCCAGTTCCCGGACATTGCCGGGCCAGTTGTGCTTCATCAATATCCTGATGGCGCTGTCTTTGATTTCCAGGTAACGTCCTCCCTGCTGGGCTGAGATCCTGCCCAATAAAAATTCGGCCAGTTGCGGGATGTCCTCGGTTCTGTCGCGCAAAGCCGGCATATGGATTGGCATGACATTCAGCCGATAATACAAATCCTCTCGAAACGTGCCTTCGGTGACTTGCTCTTCCAGGTTGCGGTTGGTCGCGGCGATGATGCGCACGTTGACGTTGATGGTTTTGGTGCCGCCCACGCGCTCGAACTCGCCTTCCTGCAGCACGCGCAGCAGCTTGGCCTGAAACGAGGCCGATATCTCGCCGATCTCATCGAGAAACAGGGTGCCATTGTCGGCTAGTTCGAAGCGGCCTTTGCGTTGCGCCAGGGCACCGCTGAAAGCGCCTTTTTCATGGCCGAACAATTCGGATTCCAATAGCGTGTCGGGCAGGGCCGCGCAGTTGAGTTTCAGGAACGGCCCGCTGGCGCAGCCCGAGTTGAAATGGATGGCGTTGGCGACGACTTCCTTGCCGGTGCCCGACTCGCCGCGTATCAGCACCGTGGTGTTCCACTTGGCGACCTGGCGGATCGAATCGAACACTTTCAGCATTGGCGCCGAATGCCCGACGATGTTTTCGAAGCTGTAATTCTTGATCAGCGCCTGCTTCAGATGATCGCGCTCGCTGAGCAGATCGCGCTGCTTGCGCTCCATGGCCCGAAGCATCTTGACGCTTTGCGCGATCAGGTTGGCGACCATCTCCATGAACCGGGCCCGCTCGCCCAGGAACAGGCTGTTGGTGGGCTGCGCCGCCAGCACGCCCACCAGCTCGCTTTTTTCCACATAAATGGGCGAGCCTATGAACGGCAATTCAGGATCATAAAGCCCCAATTTGCCCAGGAAGCGCGGCTCATCGGCCACTTTTTCAACGACAAGGGTACTGCCCGCGTCCAGTATGGTGCCGATCAGGCCTTCGCCGGGCTGATACCTGACCGGCTGGGCCGGCTTGACGGCGCTGTCGCTGTGTACGGCCGTGACGACCATGGCGTCGTTTTCCGTCTCGCGCAACGTGATCATGCCGGAGCGCATGCCCGATCTTTTATGCAGAATTTCCAGCACGCCTTGCAGTTTGGCCTGCAAGTCTTGGGTGCTGTTCAGTACCTGGCTGATCAGGTATAGGGTATCCAGTTCAGCTTCGATTAACTCTGTACGCTCAATCATGCTATTGACTCTCTATGCCGAAACTCTGCGCATGGGAAAACTGATAATAAAGCGGCAACCCTGATGGTAATTAGGGTCTATCTCGATCAGTCCCTGATGCTGGTTGATGATTTCCTTGACCATGACCAGGCCCATGCCGGCCTGGTTGCCGCCCATGGGTCTTGTGGTATAGAAGGGCTCGAATACTTTGGCGCGTTTGCCGGCGGGAATGCCGGGCCCGGTATCTTCAATGATGACATAAGCCAGATCGGCATCTGAATCGGTGGTGATTCTAAGCCGCTGCTCAAGGCAGTCAGACTGCACCATGGCCTCGATGGCGTTATCGATGAGTTGCTTGAACAGGATGCGCAGGCGATTTTCGGAGCCCAGAATCGTCGGCAAGGCCTGCATGGGCTGCCAGTGCACTTCGATGTCATGGCTCTGGAAACGCGATTCGCTGAGCAACATCATCTCATGCAGCACTTTATTGAGATTGACCGGCACAACAGCCGCCTGATAAATCTGCGGAATGCATTTTTTCATCATGGCCACGGCCTCTTCGCCCGATGCCTGAATCTGCCGCAAAATCTGCAGCAGGCCGTCATGCTGGGCGTCGCCTTTGTGCCGGATGATCTGCTCAGCCGCCCGGATCTGGTTCATCGGCATCTGAATCTGGTGCATGGCGCCCAGCAGCGTCTCCCGAATGCCGCGCACCCGCTCATCCTCGACCATCATGGTTTTCAGGGTCTGGATATGCAGTTCTTCCATCTGCCGGCGTTGCTTGGTGATGTCGGTCAGGGTCAGGATCAAATAGCGTTTGGAGTTGTCTTCAAAAAAGGCATCGGCGTTGATTTCTTTTTCCACAAACCAGTTGCCGGCACAGGAAAACCAGCGTACGCCCTGGCCGCGGGTTTCCACCCTGAACTCCCGGTTATTGAAGCCCTGTTCGGCGAGTTGCAGCTGCTGCCATAAATCGCCCATCTCATCGCGCAGCAGCTTCAGAAAAAACAGCGCCGGCTCGCCTTTGTTAAGATCGGTGACCAACGCTTTATATAACTGGTTATCCAGAATGACCCGGTCCTGATCATCGAGCACCACCATGGCGATCGGCGATGAATTGAGTACGGATTCAATCAGCAGTTTCTGATTGTGCACTTTTTTCTCGGATTCGTAGTCAGCGGTCACATCGCGATGCATGCCGATATAGTGCGTAATTTGCTTCTCGCTGTTCAGCATGGGCGTGATGGTCAGGTCAGCCAGATAACGATGCCCTGACTTATGCCGGTTAACCAACCGGCCATGCCAAACCTTTTTGCTGCTGATGGTGCGCCACAAATCGTGGTAGACATGCCGCGGCGTAGACTTGTCCGATAGCAGGGATTCGTTTTGACCCAGGATATCGGCCGGGTCATAGCCTGTGACCAGGGTGAATTCCTCGTTCACATAAAGAATGCTGGCTTTCTTGTCGGTAATGGAAATAGCGATAGGCGCCTGCTCGACCGTTTCGATAAACAGCCCACATGGCCCTCGGTTGTCGATGTCCTCTCCGAGCATAATGGCTTCAAGCTCTTTATTAATGCATTTGCCTTTACTGCTGTGAGTCCATAAAAATTGCAACGATGTTTTTTTCATACGTCATGTCGGGAATTGAACAATAGCTTAACCACTCAAGCAAAAATGAAGCCAATTTTTGTAAGGCAATTAAAAAATGAAAGGCAAGTATGCCGCATCACCTCTACCGCCTTATTGACTGCCCCTGACTTAATGTAAGGTTTGCGACACGAAAATTCCGGTCTGTGTTGTTATGTCCTAATTCCGACAGAATTTATGCACCAGTCTAGTGCATACCCGCACTCGTTTTAGGCATTTAGTCGGTGAATAGCTGTTTTTGTCAATCTGGCACATTTGATGCTGGGTTTTGAGCAAAAACAACTTGGAAAAAACAGTGAGTGAATATTTGTTACTTTTATTAGGCACTGCCCTTGTCAATAACGTGGTGTTGGTCAAATTCCTGGGGCTTTGCCCGTTCATGGGCGTGTCCAACAAGCTGGATACGGCACTGGGCATGGGCATGGCAACCACCTTCGTGCTGACGCTGGCGGCCATCGCCAGTTGGGTGATCGAGCATTTCATTCTGGCGCCGTTCCATATTGAGTTTCTGCGCATACTGGCCTTTATTCTGGTGATTGCGGCTGTGGTTCAGTTCACCGAGATGGTGGTCCATAAAACCAGCCCGGTGCTGTATCAGATACTGGGTATTTTCCTGCCGCTGATCACCACCAATTGCGCGGTCCTGGGCGTGGCCCTGCTGAACGTGCAGGCGCAATACGGGTTCATGCAAAGCATGGTTTTCGGTTTTGGGTCGGCCATCGGCTTTACGCTGGTCATGGTGCTGTTCGCGGGCCTGCGGGAACGCCTGGCCTTGATGAGCGTGCCGAGCCTGTTTGCCGGCACGCCGATCGCTTTTATCACGGCCGGAATCTTATCGCTGGCTTTCATGGGTTTCGCCGGACTGTACAAATAGCCTGCCTGAGAGGACATCATGTACATTTTAACTGCCATTGTAAGTTTGACGACATTAGGGCTAATTTTAGGGTTTCTGCTCGGTATCGCCGCCAGGTATCTGAAAGTTGAAAGCAACCCGATCGTCGATGAACTGGAAGCATTAATGCCCGGCTCTCAATGCGGCCAATGCGGTTATCCGGGCTGCAGGCCGGCAGCTGAAGCACTGGCCGCAGGCGAGGCGCCGCCCACGCTGTGCCCGCCCGGCGGCAGTTCGCTGGCCGAGCAGCTGGCAAAATTGCTGGGCGTGGAAGTCGATCTGAACGATGTACAAGACCCAGAACTGCTGGTCGCCAGAGTAAGTGAAGATACCTGCATTGGCTGCACGCGCTGCTTCAAGGTCTGCCCCACCGATGCGATCGTCGGCGCGCCCAAGCAGATTCATGCCGTGATCAGTGACGCCTGCATCGGCTGCAAGAAATGCGTGGCGGTCTGCCCAACCGAATGCCTGCAAATGCATCCGGTTGAAGTCACCTTGCGGAACTGGCGCTGGCCCAAACCGGCTGTTGCCGAAGGAGTTGCCACATGCTGAATCTGTCCGCCCTGTTTAAAGAGCCGCGCATTCGCGGCGGGGTTCATGCCGAGGCGCATAAGGCCTCGACCTCCAGCCAGCCTATCGTGATTGATTTACCGCTGCCTAAAAAACTCTATATCCCGTTGCAGCAGCATGTCGGCAAAGCCGCGGAACCGGTGGTCAGGGTCGGCGATCATGTACTGAAAGGGCAATTGCTGGCTCACAGCCAAGGCATGATTTCCGCGCCGGTGCATGCATCGAGTTCGGGAGTGATCATCGATATCGACGATTATCCGGCACCGCACCCTTCGGCGCTGCCGATACGAACGGTCGTGCTGGAAACCGATGGCGAGGACAAGTGGATCAGCGCTCCGCCTGTCGATGACCCGTTTCAACTGGCGCCCGAAGAGGTCAGCCTGCGCGTCGGCACGGCCGGCATCGTAGGCCTTGGCGGAGCCGCCTTCCCGTCGGCCGTCAAATTGAATCTGGGCCGTGAAAACAAAATTCACACGCTGCTGATCAACGGCGGCGAATGCGAGCCGTATCTGACCTGTGACGATCGCTTGATGCAGGAGCGCGCCGCGGGCATTATCGACGGCATACGACTGATGCTGCATGGCATGGAAACCGGACAGGCGATTGTCGGCATCGAGGATAACAAGCCCGAAGCCTATGCAGCCATGCGGAAGGCCGGCCTGCCCTACCGGTTCATCAAGGTTGAACAGGTGCCGACCCGTTATCCGATGGGCTGGGACAGACAGCTGATCCGCTACCTCATTGGCCGGGAAGTGCCGGCCGGAGGGCGCTCCGCCGACGTGGGCGTGATCATGCATAACGTCGGCACAGCCTATGCGGTGCACCGGGCCATCCGCTTCAATCAGCCGCTGGTCAGCCGCATCGTGACAGTCTCGGGCGGTGCCGTAGCCTCGCCGATGAATATCGAAGTGCCCATCGGCACGCTGATCAGTGAACTGTTCGCCTTCTGCGGCGTTGATCAGACAGCCACCAAACGCATCATCATGGGCGGGCCGATGATGGGCGATGCGCTGCCACATAGCCGCCTGCCTATCGTCAAGGCCTCCAGCGGCATCCTGGCCTTGACCCAGGAGGAGATCCGTAACAAGGCCCAGCAGCCCTGCATCCGTTGCGCGCAATGCGTCAGCGCCTGCCCGGCCGGCCTGCTGCCGCTGGATATGGCTAACCGGATCCGCAACAACCAGCTCGACGCGGCCGTCGATATCGGCCTCAAGGACTGCATCAGCTGCGGCTCCTGTTCTTATGTCTGCCCTTCCAACATTCCGTTGGTGCAGTATTTCAAATACGCCAGCGGCGAACTCGCGGCCAGGCAGCAGGCACAGCACAAATCGGAACACACCAGGCGTCTGATGGATGAACGCAATGCGCGCATGGACCGTATCAAAAAACAGCAGCAGGAAGAAGAACAGGCGCGCTTGGCGGCCAAAGCAGAAAGAGAACGTTTACAAAGCGAACAAGGGACATTGGCATGATTGTACACAGCAAGCTCAGCAGCGGTGCTCATATAGGGGCGAACACGACAGTCCAGCGCATTATGTGGCAGGTGATGCTGGCGATATCGCCGGCGACGGCGTTCGGGCTTTTCTGTTTCGGCTGGCCCGCCCTGAATCTGTTCATTATTACGCTACTGTCTGCCGTTCTGTTTGAAGCGTTCTGTCTGCGTCTGGCGGGCAGGATTGCCAGACCGGTGATCATGGATGGCTCGGCGCTCTTGAGCGGCTGGCTGGTCGCCATGACTCTGCCTCCGTGGGCGCCCTGGTGGATAGGCGTTGCCGGTTCCGGAATTGCAATTATACTGGGCAAGCAGGTTTATGGCGGCCTGGGACAGAATCTGTTCAATCCGGCCATGCTGGCCCGGATTGCCCTGCTGATTTCTTTTCCTATCGAAATGACGACATGGCCCAATGTCGCGCCTGTTTTCTCGGCACACGCGCCCGGCCTTATCGAGAGCTGGTCAATCACCTTCTACGGCCTGGGCGGCATGGCCTCTGCCGATGCAATGACCGGCGCGACGACGCTGGGCTATATCAAGACCGAATTTTCGCAACAGCACTGGCTGCCGGACATCCTGGCGGATCATTCCATTTTTCTGGATTTTCTGGGCTGGACGCGCGGCAGCCTGGGCGAGACCTCCTCGCTGCTGCTGGCTGCAGGCGGAATCTGGCTGATCCGGCAGGGCGTGATCAAGTGGTATATTCCGGTTTCTCTGTTGCTGACTGTCACGGTACTGTCAGGCATTTTCCATTTGATGGATGGACAGCATTATGTTTCACCGTTGGTGCACTTGAGTTCGGGCGCTTTGATGTGCGCCGCGTTTTTTATCGCCACGGATTATGTCACATCGCCGAATACACCGGCAGGACAGCTCGTTTTCGGCGCAGGCTGCGGGCTGTTGATCTTTGTTATCCGCACTTGGGGCAATTATCCCGAAGGCGCCGGTTTTGCCGTACTGCTCATGAATGCAGCGACGCCGCTGATAGACCATTACATGCGGCCCAGGATATACGGCCGCTATCGCAACGGAAAGCCTTTGGCGCAAAAAGTCGCTGTACAGGAGCATAAGCAATGAAATCTGATGCGGACCACATCAAGTGGTTGGCCGAAGAAACGGTCGCCTATAAGGAGTTCCTGAAACGCTGGCTGGAGCCGTCGAACCTTGAACGGCTGAGGCCCAGATTGGCATTTCAGACCGGCATTCTGGCCGGATTCGCCCTGATAGCCAGCTTTTTGCTCGGCGTCACCCACTGCAGTACGCGCGATGCCATTCAGCAGCGGCTGGATGAAGATTTACAGAAATCACTGGCAGAAGTTGTACCGTCGACATTGCATGATAATGATTTGCTGCAGGATACAGTAACTGTCCCGTCCGCTGAAGACAACCTGGGCGCCAATGAAACGACCGTTTATATCGCCAGAAAAGCCGGGCAAGTCAGCGCGGTTTGTTTCAAGCTGGCCGCGCCTGACGGCTATTCAGGAATAATCAATATGGTCATAGGCATAAACCGCGATGGTGAAATTCTGGGCGTACGCGTCGTCAATCATGCCGAAACACCTGGCTTGGGCGATAAAATCGAGACCGCGAAATCAAGCTGGATACTGGATTTCAATGGCCGATCCCTGCTTGGCCTCGCCGATGCACAATGGGCAGTCAAAAAAGACGGGGGCGTTTTTGACCAGTTTGCCGGCGCAACTATTACACCCCGCGCGGTTGTAAAAACCGTTCATCGAGGCTTGCAGTTTTTTAACCGGCACCGTAACGAATTAATCGGCTCTTAAATAGAAGGTGGTTATATGTTCATTTCCGAAAGCTATCGAAAAATAATGCGGGACGGTATCTGGGACAATAATATTGTATTCAGCCAGTACCTGGCATTGTGCCCTTTACTGGCTGTTACGGTTACAGCCACTAATGGATTAGGCATGGGGCTGGCAACCCTGGCGGTGCTCATCAGCACTAACGCCATCGTTTCGGTTACGCGCCATCTTATTCCTTCGGAAGTCCGTATTCCCATTTTCGTACTGTTGATTGCCGCCGTGGTGACCGTCGTGGATATGCTCATGGATGCCTGGCTGCATGAACTGCATAAAGTACTGGGCCTTTTCATTCCGCTTATCGTAACCAATTGTGCGATATTGGGGCGCGCCGAATCGTTCGCTTCCAGGCAGCCTGTTGCGCCGTCCTTATGGGACGGCCTCATGATGGGATTAGGTTTCACCATGGCCCTGGTCGTCTTGGGCGCAGCCCGGGAAATTGCCTCGGCCGGAACATTATTCGCCAATGCATCGTTGCTGCTCGGCGATGGTTTTAAGTTTATAGAATTAACTTTAATTCCTGATTACAAAGGCTTTTTGTTGATGGGGCTGCCGCCGGGCGGTTTCATTATGCTGGCGTTTATCATTGCCGGCAAACGGCTGCTGGACCGGAAACTAGCCGCGAACAAGGCGCAGGCGGCATTATTATCCGAAGCGATACCGGAGGAAATACGATGAATGTGGGCGTATGTTACGCACAGGCTGATAGGCAATTATGGCTGCGACTGGAAGTGCCTGATGATTGTACTGTGGAAAAGACCATCCATCTGTCGGGGCTATTAGTCCATTGTCCTGAGATCGATTTGAGCAAGCAGAAAGTCGGCATTTTCGGCAAAATCGCCAAATTGGACGCCACTGTCCAGGATGGCGATCGCGTGGAAGTCTATCGTCAGATCACCGCAGATCCCGCGCAGGTCAAACGGCGTAGAATCAATGAAGCTGCTCAATCTTAGAAGCACGAATCAACAAAGCGTATTGGCAGTTGCCAAGCCGCAACCGGCTCATATATTCAGGCTACTATGAGAATAGGTATTTTCAGCCACATGCGGCCTAATCAGCGTTTCAGTGCAGGTGGAGATTGCGGGAAATGCAATAAAGATGTTAATGCTATGCTTAACGCCAGCCAACGATGAGAATGCGGGATTTAGTATGATTCATCACTCCCATACTTAGTACGGGAGTGATGAACAAATTTTATTCGACTGTTAGTGTGATAAGTTGCTTACAGCCGGATAAACTCAAGGATATCAGCCTTCAAGTACAGCCAGTCTGTCTGCAAGCAGCTTCTCGAGCGTTTCCAAGGCTTTTTTGAAGCCGTCGATACCTTCTGCCAGTTTTTCGTTAGCCATACGGTTTTCGGCATGCATGCGATCGAAAGTGGCTTTATCCATAGTGATTTTTTCAATTGATGCAGTGGCCGCTTTTTGTGGATCCAGCTTGCGTACCAATTCACCTTCGGTAGCTTGCAATTCACCCAATAAAGATGGAGCAATAGTCAACAGGTCGCAACCGGCCAATTCTGTGATTTCGCCGATGTTACGGAAGCTGGCGCCCATGACTTCAGTTTTATAACCAAATTTTTTGTAATAGTTATATACATCAGTAACTGAAATTACGCCTGGATCTTCGGCAGGCGCATAAGAATCGCGGCCGGTATCTTTTTTGTACCAGTCAAGAATACGTCCTACAAACGGAGAAATCAGGGTAATGCCATTCTCGGCGCAAGCAATCGCTTGGTGCAAGCCGAACAACAGCGTCAGGTTACAGTGAATGCCTTCTTTTTCCAGTACCGCCGCCGCCTGAATACCTTCCCAAGTTGCTGCAACCTTGATAAGTACTCGCTCGCGTGAGATACCTTGTTCTTCGTACATCTTAATTAACTGACGACCAACAGCGATAGTAGCTTCGATGTCATAAGACAGGCGTGCGTCTACTTCAGTAGAAACGCGGCCTGGAATAACTTCGAGTATCTTAATCCCGAAAGCAACAGCCAGACGTTCGAAAGCAAGATTAGCAACCTCTGCTGCCGATGCGCTGCTGCCCAATGTTGCTCTAGCACCTTTCAATGTATCGTCAACGATACTTTGATATTGAGGCATTTGAGCAGCGGCAGTAATCAATGAAGGATTGGTTGTAGCATCGCGTGGTTTGAAAGTTTCGATGGCCTGGATATCGCCTGTATCGGCTACAACCACGGTCATTTCCCTTAGTTGTTCAAGTAAGTTCTTTGCCATAAATGGTACCTTTCGTTTTCAAATTAAAAAAATCCGCAGAGCCGCTCATTATAATCAAAATATAATAAAGAATGCACTAGTTAGACTGTGAGCGAACAACTTACCATTGAAGTAAGTCCGTGAACATATCTTACCTCAATCCTAAGTTAAGAAATATCGGGATTGTAATTTCTTTGTGACGTTCTGCTCCGAAATGGAGTCGTTCCGGCTTCAAGCGATCCAGCAACGATTTTTTACCCACATCCGTGTATCAGGAGGCCACTGGCGTGAATCAGTATTGGCCAATGATAACTAAGCCATCTAAGTGTGGATTTTCCGCTTCTCGTCAAGAAAAGGCCACTGCCCTCGAATAGTCGGGGGCAGTCACACACCAATCGAGCCCACTTAAGCACTCTTGCTTTGAGTAGGAACCTAGTTCTCTTGGATTCGGGGCAGCGGATATGCCCCGGATTTCAGGTATGTATTAACCCTGTTTGCGCAGATATTTTTCTACGCCAGTTGCATCTGCTTCTGCTTTTTTATCCAGATACTTGGCAACACCAGTCACTGGAGCCGCAGCAGTTGCCACTTCTTCAGACGCAGCCTGTCTATTCAGGTATTTGGTAACTCCAGTTGCTGAAGCGGCTTCCTGTTCTTTCAGGTATTTGGCAACACCGGTAAGTCCGCCAGTAGTGTCTCTGGTATATACAGGAGCAGGTCTTTCAGCTTGAGCTTTAGGTTTTCTGCCAAAGAAAAACAGCCCAGCCAGTGCGAATGCGCCTAAACCGACTAAATAGTTAGTCATTGACTGTTCTTCTTTCTTTTCTGTAGTAGCTACCGCGCCAGTAGATTCTGCCTCGCCACCAGAAACTGATTCAGAAGCAGCTGGTTTTGATGCTGGAGCAGAAGGAGCTGATGTAGTGTGCTTGTACTCGGCATCTTTATAGACAACTTGCGGTTTGAAAGTGGCCGCAGGATAGTTTGGATCTGGTTTAGCAGTTTCTGCAGCAACTGGTTTAGATTTCGCAGCCGATGCAGATGGGGCGGCAGCCTGATGCTTATATTCAGCGTCCTTGTACAGAACTTTCGGTTTGAAATCGGATGCTGGATATTCTGTTTCTGCTCCCGCTATAGGACTTGCCAGCAGCAGCGCTGCAAGCACGCCTGTCGTCAAATTATTCTTTTTCACGTTGTTCACCTATGAGTCGTAATAAACGGATCGGGCCCCTTTAAGGCTGGACGGGCAATTGGATTCATCCAGATATAAAGGGGACCCTCGCCAAATTTACAGTGTATATATTACTTTTAAATTAAAGTACTGCTTCTACGTTTTTGACTACGTTTTCAACGGTGAAGCCGAACTCTTTGAAGAGTACTCCCGCTGGCGCTGACTCACCGAAGCGATCAAGGCCTACGATCTTGCCGTTGGTGCCCACATATTTCCACCAGCCAATGGTCACACCCGCTTCCACAGCCACACGTTTGGTCACGGCAGATGGCAATACTGACTCGCGATAGGCTGCATCTTGAGCGTCGAAAATGTTAGTAGAAGGCATAGAGACCACACGGATTTTCCGTCCTTTAGCCGTCAACTCTTCCGCTGCTTTTACCGCCAGCTCAACTTCAGAACCGGTAGCGATGATGATAGCCTCAGGTTGGCCATCGCTGTCTTTCAAGACATAGCCGCCACGGGAAATGGCGCTAATTTGGTCTTGAGTGCGAGGCATGTGTGGCAGGTTCTGACGTGAAAATACCAGAACCGAAGGGCCATCCTTACGCTCAATGGCAGATCTCCACGAGACGGCTGTTTCTACCGCATCGCATGGGCGCCATACGTGCATGTTTGGAATCATGCGCAAAGTAGCGGTCTGTTCGATCGGCTGATGAGTCGGACCGTCTTCACCCAAACCGATAGAGTCATGAGTATAAACAAAGATCGAACGGATCTTCATCAATGACGCCATACGGATCGCATTGCGTGCATATTCTGAGAACATCAGGAAAGTTGCACCGAATGGGATAACGCCGCCATGCAACGCCAAACCGTTCATGATGGCTGACATACCGAACTCACGTACACCGTAATTGATGTAATTGGCATGCGGTTTATCTGCACGCATTGGTCTGTAACCGGACCATTCAGTCATGTTAGAGCAACCTAAATCAGCTGAACCGCCAAAGATTTCAGGCAATATTTTTGCGTAACCTTCAATTGAAGCCAGTGAAGAAAGACGTGTAGCCGTAGTTTTAGCTTCCGCATTAACGGCGCTGACAAAATTGTCGGCTTCGGCTGTCCAGTTGCTTGGCAACTCGCCAGACATACGACGCTCATATTCGGCTGCTAATTCAGGATAAGCTGCTTTATAAGCAGCGAATTTTTCATTCCATTCCTGTTCAGCTTTAGCGCCTTTGGCTTTTGCATCCCAGCCTGCATAAACATGAGCTGGAACTTCAAACGCATCATGGTCCCAACCTAAAGCAGCTTTGGTCAGGTTGATTTCGTCCTGGCCCAGAGGGGCGCCGTGGCAAGCGTGAGAACCTTTTTTGTTAGGTGAGCCGAAGCCGATTGTTGTCTTGCAGCAGATCAACGTAGGCTTGTCGGTCATGGCTTTAGCCATCTCGACTGCTTTATGAATAGCTTGCGAATCATGGCCGTCAACATCGGGGATTACATGCCAGCCATACGATTCAAAGCGCATTGGCGTGTTATCTGTGAACCAGCCTTCAACATGGCCGTCAATGGAAATGCCATTGTCGTCCCAGAACGCAATCAGATTGCCCAATCCCAAGGTGCCCGCCAATGAACAAGCTTCATGCGAGATGCCTTCCATTAAACAACCGTCGCCCATGAACACGTAAGTGTGGTGGTCAACAATTTTATGGTCGGGTCTGTTAAATTCAGCAGCCAGCGCTTTTTCAGCGATAGCCATACCGACAGCATTGGTGATACCCTGACCTAATGGACCAGTAGTCGTTTCAACGCCGGGAGCATAGCCATATTCAGGATGGCCTGCTGTTTTAGAATGTAATTGACGGAAATTTTTCAGATCTTCGATAGACAGATCATACCCGGTCAGATGCAACAGTGAATAAATCAGCATTGAACCATGACCGTTGGAAAGAACGAAGCGGTCGCGGTTTGACCATTTTGGATTGGTCGGGTTATGGTGCATGAAGTCATTCCACAAAACTTCAGCAATGTCCGCCATGCCCATAGGGGCACCTGGGTGACCAGAATTTGCTTTCTGTACGGCATCCATGCTCAAAGCGCGTATGGCGTTCGCTAATTCTCGGCGCGAAGTCATATTCTTCTCCTTAGAGATAAGTTTCTAAAATGTTTACAGACCAAAACCCGGATATTATGTCTCTTTACCGTTTATTTTACGGTTACGATAAAGAGAATAAATTATCCGAATTTTGATCTGCGTTGAGTATAAATGAAGAATTAATCAGCCTTATCAACTTTGTCACGACATAATTTCGATATCTGACTCTGATACGGTTAAAAGCGAGTGGCGATCGCCACTCGCTTTTCAACGCTACTCTAAGTTAGCGTGTCTTGACCTCATCTCTTCTTCAGGAATTCCTTTTTCATGGATCACATGAGAAATTAAGGCTTCCAAAAAGAGCAATGTGGACAATTCAAATACCGTTCCCATTGGCATACCGATAACTTTACCATATTGTTCAGAAGTGCCGATTTGGAATACCGCATCTGCCATATCGCCAATGGTTGAGCCGTTTTTCGCCGTGATTAAAACAATTTGGGCGCCTATTTCTTTAGCACGTTTGGTGAAGGCCACCAATTGTTCAGTTTCTCCGGAGCCTGAGATAATGATCAACAGGTCACCTTTTTTAATGCTCGGCGTAACAATCTCACCAACGACACTCACATCATAACCGCTGTGCATCAGTCTCATGGCGAAGAATCTTCCGATCAAACCTGACCGGCCTGCGCCTGAAACAAAAATGCGAGACGCTTTATCAAGCATCTCAGTCAGCTGTACGTCGTATGAGTCGTCTGTAGCTGCCAGAATACCGGAAATTTTATCTATGATAAGTTGCTGATGCATACTTATACCCTAACTGCATTAACCAATTGACGGATTTCTTTAGCTGCTTCTGCTGGGGATGGAGCACCGTAGATTGCTGCACCAACAACGATAATGCTTGCGCCAGCTTTTACAACGTCTTGAACAGTAGATTGCTTAATACCGCCAGCAACTGAAATTCTGACGTTTAAGCCTAATCTAGCGATATCGTTCAAGTCGCCGAATGGAGTATGGCCAGCTGCTTGTGCGTCAAGACCAGTGTGAACACCCATGATATGAGCGCCCAATTCAGCAGTAGCGCGTGCGCAGCCTGCTTTATCTTCAACGTTGATCAAGTCGATTTGCGCTTCTGCACCATGCGCATTCGCTGCCTTGATAACGCCAGCGCAAGTTGCAAGGCCTGATACACCCAGAACTGTACAAATATCAGCACCTGCAGCATAGAAAGGAGTTGCTTCGTACTCGCCAGCGTCCATTGTTTTCAAGTCAACTAACAGCAATTTATCTGGGAATCTGTTTCTCAGGTCTTTAACCAGATTGATGCCGTTATGCTTAATGCATGGTGTTCCGATTTCAAAAATGTCAACATGAGGCGCTACTTGCTCTGCAAGCGCGATTGTTGCGTTGAAATCTAATGAATCTAATGCCATTTGAATTAATGGTTTTGCCATGATCGTGCTCCGATATGTTTTATTTATTTATAGTTTGGTTACATAAATTTAATGCGATGCTAACTGTAAATTAGAAAGGGGACGCCTGTCAATGCCCAATCCCGACGGCAATACAAGGATGAGAACTGATCGAATGTATTGGAACTGGCATTTTCAAACCTGCAATTATGCATTTTTATATATGGAATTGAGCAGTTACAACCGCCATTGCGAAGAAAACCATTAGTCCTCCGATCTAAAACGGCCTCTCTAAAAAATTTAATGCATTTCCATACCAGCAAACTAGATGAGCATAATGCACAGGGCTTTAAGCAATGAAGTAAAATGCCTTGAAAACGCGGTCCGACGTGAAACTAACCGTATTACTCGCTGAGCAAACGACTTAACCGATAGCCGGTGAATTGGGCCAATACAGGGAGCTCAGAAACAGCTTTGGTCTTGCATTCAATGCATTGCATCGGCATATCTCACATTTAAGCGATAGACTATGCCTATTCTTTATTGCACCCTCAATCCAATACAATTAATTATTTGAGAAATTTTACTAATGGCCTCTTTTAATAATATCCGCGCCTTTATCATCGATATGGATGGCGTTTTATGGCATGGCGAGCAACCGCAACCAGGATTACAGGGCTTTTTTCAAACCCTGCATGATCATCAGATCCGGTTTATTTTGGCAACCAATAACGCCAGCCTGACGCCGGAACAGTATGTTGCGAAACTCACGCGCATGGGCGTAACGACGGTAACTCGGGATAACATCCTGACTTCTGCCACGGCTACAGCCTTATATCTGGCCGAACATAACCGCCCCGAGGCAACCCGGGTATTTATTGTCGGCGAAGAAGGTCTCAGGCGCCCGCTTCTGGATCAAGGCTTTACGCTTACAGGACTCTATGAAGTCAACGACAGCAGCAAAGAAACACCCAACCTGGGCGCTCATATTGTCGTCTGCGGCAAGGACCATACGCTGACTTGGGACAAACTCGCGACAGCAACATTAAATATCCGGGCAGGAGCAACATTCATAGGCACGAATGCCGATACCACATTGCCAACAGAGCACGGCACCATACTTGGCAACGGCGCCATTCTGGCCGCCCTTCAGGTCGCCACCGGCGTAACGCCAACCATCATAGGCAAACCGGAACCGATCATGTACCAGCAAGCGCTTTCTTTACTGGGAACTGATCCATCGCAAACGGTGGCTATCGGCGATCGGCTGGAAACGGATATTTTGGGCGCCGTCCGTGCCGGCATACGCAGCCTTATGGTTCTATCGGGCATATCTACTGAAAAAGACTTGCAAAAATCGGATTACCAGCCGACCTGGGTCATGCCCGATATCCGCGCCATAACCCAGGCATTACAAGGCCAACCGAAATATTTCTTGTAGCTATAAATCAAGCACCAGTGCCTCAGAAGCTGATTGATCGCGTCATCAGTGCACGCTACTATAAGCAAAACTATAAAAAACCGGAATCGCCGCCATGAAAAAATTCATTAACAGTACCGCCACGTTGCTCGACGAAAGCCTGCGCGGTTTCGCCAGAGCCCATGCTGATATTATCCAGTTCAACACTCAGCCTCACTTTGTCAGGCGCATAAGCGCTACCCCTGCGGGCAAGGTAGCGCTAATCTCCGGCGGCGGCTCAGGCCATGAGCCTTTGCATACAGGCTTTGTCGGCAGCGGCATGCTGGATGCCGCCTGCCCCGGCCAGATATTCACCTCGCCTACGCCCGATCAAATGCTGGCCGCTGCGCAGGCCGTCGAGAATGACGGCGGCGTCTTGTTCATAGTCAAAAATTATGCCGGAGACGTCATGAATTTCGAGATTGCCTCGGAAATGCTGGACTGCCCGCATGAAACCGTCCTGGTAAACGATGATGTATCGTTGCCTAAAAATCACAGCACCGGACGACGCGGCGTAGCAGGCACATTGATTGTAGAAAAAATCGTCGGCGCGGCAGCAGAAAACGGTGCGGATTTGACTGCTTGCAAAGCACTCGGCGAACGCGTCAGTCTTGCTACGGCATCCATGGGCGTGGCATTGAGCAGCTGCACAGTACCGGCTCTCGGCCACCCTACATTTACCATTGGCGACGATGAAATGGAAATGGGTGTCGGCATACATGGCGAGCGAGGGCGAGAAACGATGGCATTAACCAGCGCCGCCGAAATTGTCGAGCATCTGGCGCATGCCATTGATGAAGAGCTGAAGCCGCAAAAAGGCCAGCCGGTGTTGTTGCATATCAATGGATTCGGCGCCACACCATTGATGGAATTACATTTGGTTTATGACTTGGCCGCCAGTTTCTTTGAAAAACGCGGCATCAATATCTGCCGCTCTCTGGTTGGCAACTATACCACGTCACTCGATATGGCCGGTTGCTCAGTCACTCTGACGCTGCTTGATGATGAATTGATTCGCCTCTGGGATGCGCCGGTCCATACCGCGGCTTTACGTTGGGGCTGTTAGACGCTCGACCAGCAAAGCGACTATTGCGCAGATCATTAACTGAGCGGTTTTGGCACCGGCATCAATATGCCCCCTGCTCCGCTCCTCCAGAAAAGAGGCGCGCCCCTTGGTAGCCACCATATCGCGGGTAGACTCCATGCCTGCGACTGCGACATCTGTCAGCTTGCTCAATGCCACAGGCAACTCAACAGCCTCCGCTGATGACTGCCACAAACTATCCGCCACGGGAACCAGAACATCAAGCATGGTTTTTTCCCCGACGTCAGCCTTGCCTCGCTGCTTGACGGCTTCCACGCCTTGACCGTAAACCTCTGCGAAGCTGGACAAAGTCAAAGGCCGCTCATGGGCAGCTTTGCTCATGGCCATAAACAAAGTGCCATATAATGAACCCGACGCCCCACCTATAGTCGTCATCAATGTCATGCCGACTTTCTGCCAGGCAGCAACCCAATCCATTTGGCTTAATTCGGCGCTTTGTGCTTTAAGGGCCTGGATGCCGCGTTGCAAATTAAACACATGATCGCCGTCGCCAATAGCCTGATCCAGAGCAGTTACTTCTTCAGCGTTGTTTTCGATCGCATCGGCTATGACCTGAACCAGGTCAGGCAATAATTGAGGAGTGAGTTGCATAGCTGTTTCCAATTCAGAACATTGAGAACCAGGAGAATAGCGTGCAATTTATAATTCTGTCCAGTTGAGATGTCAGATCCGCACTCAATATAATTGAATCAGAACAATTCGATCAAACAGGCAAAAATCTGACTATTCGCCCATTAATGTGACGGCTTGCCAGTAAATGCGGCGAAATGATAATCTGCAAAATTACCCTCTTAATACAGGTTGTTTTTGATACCGAATCACTTTGACTTAATGACGACTTACCCAATGCAAGTGGACGTACTGTGCGTAGGCCACGCTTCTTACGATCTGATCTTTTCAGTTCCGCATCACCCGACCGAAGATGAAAAGATTTTCGCGGACAACCTTATCAGCTGCGGCGGAGGGCCGGCCGCTAATGCAGCGGTGATGGTTTCGCGATTGGGGCTCAAATCAGCCTTCGCCGGTTATCTGGGCCAGGACCTTTATGGAGATAAGCACGCCCAGGAGTTCGCCGAGTACGATGTGAATACCCAACTCATCGTCCGCGGCCCATCGCCTACGCCGCTGTCGACAATACTGGTCAAACCGGATGGCAAAAGAGCCTTGATTAATTACAAAGGCGATACCCAAGCCTTGCCGGCAAATGCGGTGGACTTCTCTTCAGTCAAACCCAAGGTCATTCTGTTCGATGGTCACGAGCCGCATTTATCCGTGCCTTTGGCCGAGCATGCCCGCCGCGATCACATTCCCAGCGTATTGGATGCCGGCTCTCTGCATGACGGCACACGGGCCTTAATGAGTAAGGTCGATTATTTGGTCTGCTCGGAAAAATTTGCCCGGCAATTTGCCGGCGATGTAGAGGCAGCCCTAACGCGCCTGTCGGAAGCCGCTCCTGCCGTCGTCATCACGCTGGGCGAAAAAGGACTGCTTTGGCAGCGAGGCAAAGAGCACGGCGGCGCCATGCCTGCATTTCCAGTTGCTGCAATCGATACGACCGGCGCGGGCGATGTTTTTCATGGCGCATTTGCCGCCGGTGTCGCTTTGCACATGGAATGGCTTGAACTACTGCGCTACGCCAGCGCTGCCGGGGCGCTTTGCTGCACGAAGATAGGCGCGCGCCTGGGCATTCCTTCAAGAGAAGAACATTGCGCCTGGCTCGAGCAGCACAAAGACCTTCATGTATAATAACTGGATGATCCACTTGCCTGGATTATGGATACTTAATCGGTAGATAAGAGCCTGTCCGCTATTATATGTATCGGGACGGTATGAAATACCAAAGAGCAGAAAAGTATTGACACGTCAACTATTCCTTGGAAACATAATTAACTATTTGCTTGTCAAAATAGCCCATGAAGCAGCCATCTTCCATCATTACCCGACGCACAGGCAATAGTTATCTTCCAGGTAATAAATTCTGGCCCGATAATACTTTTCAGTTTTTTTCCAGCCAGTGCCGGAATTATTCCCGAGTTTTCACTATATTTGTTTTTTCATCAGCAAATGCAAATAGCGCGCGTCAGCCTGATTCCCAATAGCAACAACGATATTCATTAAATTTCATCTTATTTCTCAACATAATAAAAATGCAAACAATAACATTTAAACCCTGCGATTTAGTCATTTATGGGGCCATGGGAGATTTATCCCGCCGCAAGCTGCTCATTTCTTTGTATCGGCTCGAAAAAGCCAATTTAATTGAGCCTGATACGAAAATCATAGGCGTAGATAGAGTTGATCAAGACAGCGCAACCTATGTCGATATTGCTTATAAAAGCCTGCAAGCGTTTTTGAATGAAGAAATCGACACCAGCGTATGGAAACTGCTGTCAGCGAGACTTTCATATCTGCAAATCGATTTGACTCAACTGGATCAATACAAGAAATTGCATGACGTCCTTGAGCCAGATTCAAGGGTCATGGTCAATTACTTTGCCGTGGCTCCGTTTTTATTCAAAAGCATCTGTCACGGACTTGATCAATCGGGGGTTTTAAACAAAGAATCGCGCATGGTCATGGAAAAACCTATCGGTCATGACCTTCAGTCGTCTAAAGAAATCAATGATGTCGTCGCTGAAGTTTTCAGTGAAGATCAGGTTTTCCGCATCGATCATTATTTAGGCAAAGAAACCGTACTGAACTTATTGGCGCTGCGCTTTGCGAATTCCATTTTCACCTCAAACTGGGATCACAACACCATTGATCATGTTCAGATTACGGTTGCAGAAGAAGTCGGCATTGAAGGCCGCTGGGAGTATTTCGATAAAACCGGGCAATTGCGCGACATGCTGCAGAACCACCTGCTGCAGATTCTGACTTTTGTCGCCATGGATCCGCCAGTCAACTTGGAAGCACAGAATATCCATAGAGAAAAAATCAAAGTACTTGAAGCACTGCGGCCCATCACCCTCGACAATGTTGAAGAAAAAACCGTGCGCGGGCAATACTCCACCGGCGTTATCAAAGGCAGCGCGGTGCCAGGCTATCTGGACGAAGAAGGCGCCAACAAAGACAGCACAACGGAAAGCTTTGTCGCACTACGCGTCGACATCGATAACTGGCGCTGGGCAGATGTGCCTTTCTATTTGCGTACGGGCAAACGTTTGGCCGGCAAGCGCACCGAGATTGTCGTTTACTTTAAGCAGCTGCCGCACAATATTTTTAAAGACAGCTTCGACGTTCTGCCATCCAATAAGCTCATCATCCACCTCCAACCGAATGAAGGCATCGATTTTGTCATGCTGAACAAAGTACCGGGTATTGATGAGCAGATCAGATTACACAAAACCAAGCTGGACTTAAGCTTCGACGAAACCTTCAGAAAAAGCAGCCTTTTCGGCGGCTATGAAAAGCTGGTGCTAGAAGCCATGCGAGGCAATCCCACACTCTTTATCAGCCGTGAAGAAATTGAGCAGGCCTGGACATGGATTGATTCCATCCAGGACGCCTGGAAGCATATTGATGCAACCCCTAAACCTTACCCGGCAGGCACTTGGGGACCTGCCGAAGCGGACGAGCTGCTTGCCCGGGACGGCAGAGCCTGGATAGAACCTTGCTATAAATAAAAGGCCGCCCTCTTTGTTTATATGGAGAGGGCTATAAATATAAAGAATTAAAGAGCATACTTCATGGTTAAAGAATTTTTGTATGAAGACCGCGCCGGCTTATTTGCCGCCTTGGCAAGCGATTGCCAGGCGCATCTGGCAAAAGCCCTGGCTGACCGAGGCGCCGCAACCTTCATGGTCTCAGGCGGCAGCACTCCAGCCCCGTTATTTGAAGCCTTGTCCCTGTCCGATCTGGATTGGAATAACATCAATGTCGCGCTGGTCGACGAACGCTGGGTGGACAAAGAGCACAGCGCCAGCAACGAAGCACTTATCTACCGTTCATTGCTGATCAATAATGCGGCTAAAGCGCCTTTCACCGGCATGAAAACGGCAGCCAAAAGCGCTGCTGAAGGCTGTGCTGAAACAGAAGCCCTGTATCAGGCGTTGCCCAAACCGTTCGCCATCTCCATTTTGGGTATGGGTAATGACGGCCATACAGCATCCCTATTTCCGCATGCGGACGGCCTGGCGGAAGCGCTGTCGGAAGACAATCAGCAGCTTACCGCGCCCATCATGGCCAAGCAGAGCGATGTTACAGGTCCTAACACTGAACGCTTGACGCTGACACTGAACGGCTTGTTGCAATCCGAACGCTTGATCATTTTATTGACCGGCGAAGAAAAACTCGCCGTATTCCGTAAGGCTATGGCCGAAGGTCCTGAGGAAGACATGCCTGTGCGCGCCGTGCTGCGCCAGAACAAAGTGCCGGTTGAACTGTATTGGGCACCTTGAGGTATTATTAAATGTTAAGCCGTCATTATAAGCTGTCGTAAGAAGAGAATATTATGCATCCCGTATTAGAAAAAGTTACTGAAGAAATCATTGAGCGCAGCCGTGAAAAACGTAGCGCTTATCTGGCCCGCATCGACGCGGCCATTGAAAAAGGCCCGCATCGCGCGAAACTGGCGTGCGGCAACCTCGCGCATGGCTTCGCCGCCTGTGCGGCTGGCGAAAAAGCCGATTTGGCCGGCAGCGAGAAACCCAATATTGCCATTGTCTCTTCTTATAATGACATGCTATCCGCTCATGAGCCGTTTAAAGACGTGCCGGCGCAGATTAAACAAGCCATCAAGGAAGCGGGCGGCGTTGCCCAGTTTGCCGGCGGCGTGCCGGCCATGTGCGACGGCATCACGCAAGGGCAGCCCGGCATGGAACTGTCCCTGTTCAGCCGCGACGTAATCGCCATGGCGACAGCAGTCAGCTTGAGCCATAACATGTTCGACGGCGCCTTGTACTTGGGCGTTTGCGACAAAATCGTGCCGGGACTATTGATCGGCGCGCTGAGCTTCGGCCATCTGCCGGCTGTGTTCGTACCGGCAGGCCCCATGCCCAGCGGCCTGCCTAACAAGGAAAAAGTCCGCATTCGCCAACTGTATGCAGAAGGCAAAGTCGGCCGTAAGGAATTGCTGGAATCGGAATCGCAGTCTTATCACAGCGCAGGCACCTGCACCTTCTACGGCACGGCCAACAGCAACCAGATGATGGTTGAGATCATGGGCCTGCACCTGCCCGGCAGCTCATTCATCAACCCTTACACACCACTGCGGGACGAGCTGACTAAAGCTGCCGCCAGACAGGTTCTGAAATTTACGGCCCAAGGCAATGATTTCCGTCCGATCGCGCACATGATCAACGAAAAAGCGATCGTGAACGCCATCATTGGCTTATTGGCTACAGGCGGCTCAACCAACCATACCATCCATCTGATCGCTATTGCGCGCGCCGCCGGCATCATCATCAACTGGGATGACTTTGACAAACTGTCCCGTATCATTCCGCTGCTGACCCGCATCTATCCGAACGGCCAGGCCGACGTCAACCACTTCCAGGCCGCTGGCGGCATGGGCGTCCTGATCGCCGAATTGCTGAGAAACGGCTTGTTGCACGAAGACCTCCTGACCGTCGCTGACGAACGCGGCATGAAGAATTACATGCAGGAACCTCGTCTGATAGACGGCAAACTGACCTGGGAACCCTGCCCTGAAGCGCCGCTGGATACCGAAGTGCTCAGCACCGTCGCCAAGCCGTTCGCAACCGGCGGCGGCCTGCACGTGATGCATGGCAACCTGGGCCGCGGCGTCTCCAAAATATCTGCTGTGGCGGAGGAGCATCAAATCGTTAAAGCGCCAGCGGTCGTATTCGATGATCAGGACGACATGATGGCGGCGTTTAAGCGCGGAGAACTGGAAAAAGACTTTATTGCAGTCATCCGTTTCCAGGGTCCTAAATCGAATGGCATGCCCGAACTGCACAAACTGACACCGCCGTTGGGCGTGCTCCAGGACAAGGGCTTCAAAGTCGCGCTCGTCACCGACGGCCGCATGTCCGGCGCTTCCGGCAAGGTGCCTTCAGCGATCCACATGTGCCCTGAATGTGCCGACGGCGGCCCGCTGGCTAAAGTGCGCGACGGCGATATGATTTATTTGAATACGCAGACCGGCGAAATCAATGTACTGGTTGATGAAGCCGAATTCAATGCGCGTACGCCGGCCGTCAATACAGCCACTAACCATCACTACGGCATGGGGCGCGAACTGTTCGGCGCTTTCCGCCGCGGCGCTTCATCGTCCGAGACAGGCGCATCAAACCTGTGGGCTGAAGACTAAGCACTATTGCGGCCCGGAATAGAATCCGGGCCGCCTCTTTACAGAGCCTGAGCGGCTATCTTTTATTTTATAAACTGGAATTTATAATGACTGCATCCATTAAAGATATTATGTACACATCCCCGGTCGTGCCGGTGATGGTCATCAACAAACTGGAACATGCCGTACCGCTGGCGCATGCGCTGGTTGAAGGCGGCTTGAAAGTGCTGGAAATCACCCTGCGCACGCCGATTGCCCTGGATGCGATCAAACGAATCAAAGCCGAAGTACCGGGCGCCATTGTCGGCGCCGGTACGGTCATCAATGTGGACACCCTGCGGAAAGCCATCGATGCCGGCTCTGAATTTATCGTCAGCCCAGGCGTAACCGAAAGCCTGATCGACGCGGCAATCAAATCCGGCGTGCCCATTTTGCCAGGTGTCATCAGTCCGAGCGAAGTCATGCGCCTGATGGAAAAAGGCATCACCGAAATGAAGTTCTTCCCGGCCGAGGCGGCCGGCGGCATCCCGATGCTGAAATCGATCGGCGGCCCGCTGCCGCAGGTGACTTTCTGTCCGACCGGCGGCATCAGCCTGAAAAACGCGGCCGATTACCTGGCGTTGAGCAATGTCGCCTGTATCGGCGGCTCATGGATGGCGCCTGCCGATCTCGTGGACAAGGAAGATTGGGACGAAATCAAACGCCGCGCCACTGAAGCGGCTGCGCTGAGAAAATAAGTTTTCCCCAACCGCTACAGGATACAGATGTATCCTGTAGCAAACCTATTCCTAGGCTTCCTTCCATTTAATGTTGCAGCCAATGCTGGGAAGCTGTTTTTCATTGATAGGCCTGTTTGCCAACAGGTCATCCAGCGCGTTGCGCAAATCCTCGCCGGTCAACGGCACATCGTTCTTAGGCGTTGAGCCATCCAGACGGCCGCGGTAGACACAGGCCAGATCCTGATCGAACAAATAAATGTCCGGCGTGCAGGCCGCCTGATAATCCCTGGCTGTACCCTGGCTTTCATCATATAAATAGGCAGCGAAAGGATGCCCCCAGGCTTCCATCATGTCCTTCATTTTATCGGGCGCATCCTCTGGATAGTTTTCGATATCATTGGAACTGATCGCGATGGTGCTGATCCCAAGCGGGGTATAATGCCGGGCAATATCGATCAGTTGATCCTTGATATGCTGCACATACGGACAATGATTACAGATGAACATCACCACTGTGCCCTTTTCCCCTTTCAGTTCCTGAAGACTGTTATGAGAACCTGTAACAGGGTTGAACAAATCGAAATCCGGTGCAATAGTGCCTAAAGGCATCATGTTTGAAGCGGTTGCCGCCATGCTTTCCTCCTAAATGGTTGTGAAGATTTTGAATAGACCTAGTGATTATAAGATGATGCCCGACAATCGGGCGATCAGCGTTAAGACTTATAATCAGTGATAAATGCTTATTATCCCTACTTATCATTACTCAAACGGTGTTATTTTTTATATAATTTCCCACCATTGCTGTTAAACGAGCCGATTATCGGTTATTGCTTTAAATACGAAAAATACGAACCGCCTATATGCGGCACCATTAACCCTTCATATTAAAAACGACCTATGACTCAAAACGAACTGAAAAAAAAAGTTGCTGAAGCCGCCCTGCAATATGTTAAAGATATTCCTATCATTGGTGTCGGCACTGGCTCAACGGTTAATTTCTTTATCGAAATGCTGGCCGACTATAAAGCCGATATCGAAGGCGCAGTCTCCAGCTCCATTGGCACTACCGAACGTTTGAAAAAAGTCGGCATTCCGGTTCTGGATCTGAATGCTGTCAACGATCTTAAAATCTACATAGACGGTGCGGATGAAGTCAATCCCGACAAGAAATTGATCAAAGGCGGCGGCGGTGCTTTGACACGCGAAAAAATCATTGCCGAAGCCAGTGAAAAATTTGTCTGTATTGCTGATAAAACCAAATGCGTAGACGTATTAGGCGCATTCCCACTGCCTATCGAAGTCATTCCGATGGCTCGCAGCTTCGTTGCACGCGAAATGGTCAAGCTGGGCGGCCAGCCGGTTTGGAGAGAAAATTTCATTACCGATAACGGTAATGAGATTATCGATATCCGCAACCTGAATATCACTAATCCCGTCGAACTGGAAAAAATCATTAACAATATTCCGGGCGTTGTGACCGTCGGTCTGTTTGCACTGAGAGGCGCCGATATCGTGCTGGTTGGCAAAGGCAACGAAGTCGTTACTTTATAAGGTTCATACCGGAAGGCTCATCAGAACCCGTTCCCGCCATAGATCACAATAGGTAGCCGTCTAAAGCTTAGGCGGCTTCTATTTCAGACATTCAATCATTTCAATTACATTAAGAGGATATAAAACAATGAATGAAAACTGGATTGCTCCTTCCATCCTGTCCGCGAATTTCGCCAAACTGGGTGAAGAAGTCGACAATGTTTTAAAAGCCGGCGCCGACGTGGTGCATTTTGACGTCATGGATAATCATTTTGTACCTAATCTGACCATTGGCCCGCTGGTCTGTGAAGCGCTGAGAAAACACGGTGTTACTGCACCTATCGACGTACATTTAATGATTGAGCCGGTGGACCGCATAATTCCTGATTTCGCTAAGGCGGGCGCCAGCTATATCACTTTCCATCCGGAAGCGTCGATTCATGTCGACCGAACGCTGCAACTGATCCATGACTGCGGCTGTAAGGCGGGCCTGGTATTCAATCCATCTACGCCGTTAAGCTATCTGGATTATGTGATGGATAAAATCGACATGATTTTGTTGATGTCGGTCAATCCGGGCTTCGGCGGCCAGTCTTTTATCCCGTCCGCTTTGCCCAAACTGCGCGAAGTCAGAAAACGCATTGACGACAGCGGCCTGAATATTCGTCTGGAAATTGACGGCGGTGTCAAAGTCGACAATATCCGCGAAATCAAAGCGGCCGGCGCCGATACCTTCGTAGCGGGCTCGGCCATCTTCAGCCAGCCTGACTATAAAGCAGTGATCGACGCGATGCGCGCTGAAATAGCTAAAGCGGAATAAGCGTTTAAAACTCTACATAAGCGGGAGGATCTGCTCAAGGATCTTCCCGTTTGTGACTAAAATCTGCTTTGGAAAAATTCCCTCATTCCCCTGAAAATCCGTTACTGTTGCCCCCGCCTCTTTAGCAATCACAACGCCAGCGGCAATGTCATACAGCATCAACTCCTGCTCCCAGAACGCGTCGACCTGGCCGTCGGCAACCAGGCACACATCCAGAGCGGCGGAGCCAAAACGGCGCTGCCCTGTCGTAGCCTGGGCAATACGGCAAAAACGCTCCAGATTATTGTGTTCCAGATAATTGCGCACACAGGCAAACCCCGTTGACACCATCGCCGTAGCAAGTTCAGCCTGAGATGAAACGGTGATAGGCTGACCATTTTTCCATGCGCCTTTACCTTTCTCAGCGTAATAATAATCATCAAGCGCAGGCGCATAGACCACGCCCGCTACCAATTCCTGGTCAATTTCCAGCGCCACACTCAGTGCCCAGAAATACTGGCCTCGGGAAAAAGAATGCGTACCATCGATCGGGTCGACAATCCAGCGGGAGGATTGATTTTCAGTCTCTCCGCTTTCCTCTCCCCAGAAACCGAATTGCGGATACTCTCTGGATAGCGCTTCTTTTAAAAAAGCTTCCACAGCGATATCAGCTTCGGTCACAAAATCGCGCGGGCTTTTCTTGCTAACTTCCAGATGCTTCAGATTTCTAAAATAATTCAAAGCGACAGATCCGGCTTCACGGACCACTCTTTCAAGCACAGCAGAAGAAATACACATGAAATAACCTTAAGAATAAGCAGAATTGACTCATTTCGACGCCAAGGCACCCCTTGTGCCAAGCGCGCGAAAGCGAAATGATGACAGTGATTTAAACTGACAGCCTCGAACTTTACCGGCTGAAGCAGACTTTTACAAGCGTTTTACTAGAAGATGGTTTCGCCTTATGTATTTAAAGTATCCATCAGATCAATCATGAATTCCATTTCCTCATCATCGACAGGCATCCAGGCGTCAAACCCCAGACTTTCCAGAACGCCCCGCCCTTTCTCATCATTATTCATGTCGACCAGCAATTTTTGTAAGAAATCCCTTTTTTCGGCCAATTTCGGCCCGATCATCAGTGAATGATGGACAACACTAATCTGGCTGCGGACCAGCACTTTTAGCTGACTTTTAATGATATTTGATAAGTTATCATAAGCTTCAGCCAAGAAAATGCCGACATCGGCGTTCCCGCGCAGTAGCTGTTTTGCAATCAGAACATACGAATCGCAAACCATTGTCTCTATGTTGCCTTCATCCAAATCCCCAGCTTCCAGCATTATCATGCCCATCAAATGAACATCAGGATCTTCAGTAACGGCAACTCGAATATTCGGCGACAAATGAGCGACATCATCCACAGTATTTTGGGCATTAATGGCGATAATGGCCTCATCAGACTTACCGGCCGGCCTTACCAAAGGTAAAAAACCTTTTTCTCGCACCAGCATGGCGGCATCAAATGGATTAGCATAAATCAAATCAATTTTATCCTGGCTGATAGCTTCTCTCTGCTTGGGAAAGCTGTCATACATTTCCAAATGAATGGCCTCTCCGCTCTGTTTTTGAAGCCAGGTATTAAAGATATACCAGCCGGAAATATGGTCAGGAGGAAAATCTGGACTGACTGTGAACATGTTCGGCATAACTAGGCTCCGTATAGGTTAAAACAAGGTCGGATAAAGCTTGGCGCATTCTTCCACTTTAGTTCGTGAAGGCTTACGGCGCACAGAGGTATAGCCAACGACCTTGCCCTTCCTTACATTGGGAATAACGGTAGCCTTAACCCAGTAATAACCGCCGTCCTTACGCAAGTTCTTAACAAATCCCTGCCATTTATTGCCTTGCTGCACAGTATCCCACAAATCCTTGAACGCTACCGAGGGCATATCCGGATGTCTCAGAATCGAGTGAGGCGCACCGATCAGCTCATCTTCGGTATAACCGGACATTTCAATAAAAGCTTGATTTACATGAGTAATAATGCCGTCCGGATCTGTCGTTGAAACGATCAGTTTACCGTCAGGATAGGGTGTCTCAATTTGGGTATATAAAACCTTACGCTTTATACCGCCATATAAATTCAGAGTAACCTCCTGATAATCACCGATTATATCCTCAGGTTTCATATCATAAAGCATTGCATATCTCCATTCTGGTAGCGTCCCGATAAACTGAGCCTTAACTTTATAGGGCAAATAATTCAATGTAGACGCATAGAATAATTGAGTCGTTACTATTTCTTGTGATCTAGGTCAAGAACGCTGCTGTTTCGCAGCAGAATCAAGGGTATCAATACTCAACCATTTTCAGAAATGGTTGAGTATTGATACGGGGAGTTAATTTTTGATTATTTATACGCCTTGGCAAGATTGGCAAATAGCGTTCTGCTCATGCCAGAAATAGTGAGAAATTTCTCCAGTTCTTCGGCAAGTGTGGATTCTTGATAGGACTGTTGCATTATCATTAGCGCAAGCCCCGTAACCGAAGCGATCGCTTGCAGCGCTTTCGTGCATTTTTCACTATTATGTCCGAATGTCTCGATAACTATGCGGGTGAGTTCATTATTGATCAAGGTCATAGCACCCGCCATAAATTCAACAGGCAAATTGACTTTGACATGAATATCACCTACCTGATACATGCTTCGTGCAAAATCAGCATCGATATTGCTGGAAAACAACCCTGTCATCCATCTTAAATGGGCTATTTTTAAAGTCACCACGCGACCTTCCAAATATTTAGCGGTCTCAGGTATGGTAGCTAGCTGGTCATAAAAGGAATCGGTGACAGCTTGCAGTTGTGGCGTGATTTCCGGACCGATATCTTTCAGGCATGCCTCAAGCTCAGGCGTCAAACCGGAAAATGCCTTGGCATATTCAATTAATTCGTTGAAATTTAATGACATTTATTTTTCCTGGCATTGAATATATTGAACTTATTACCTCAATAATATTATGGCAATATTTCAATAATTATTCGTTTTTATCATATAAACCCTATAGTTATTTAAACAAATAACTGTAGAATATTTAAAACCAGTTAATTCTGTGCTAAATAAAATCCCTACAGCAATTCAGAAATACTGCTCGCAGCCCGTTTTACGTCCAGGAAAATCAAGCCTAACTTGGCATTAGGTTTTGCCAAAACGGTTAACACCGATTCATTTCCGGCATAAACCATCAGGACATAGCCTTTGGCGCCTTTTATTAAAACCTGTTCTAGTGATCCCCTTGCCAATTCCTGAGCAGTACGATCACCCAATGACAGCATTGCGGCGCTCATAGCACCTACCCGATCTTCATCCAGTCCAGCAGGCAATACAGAAGCCATCATTAAACCGTCCGTCGATATTACTCCCGATGCTTCAATATCTGCTGAAGTGCCATTAAGTTCTGTTAGTATTGAAGCTAGCATATCTGCGCGCATATTTTTGTCTCTTATCTTTGATAATTAATTGATAAATTATTAAGCGTTATTTAGTGGCATAACGCATGCTCAATGCCCAAACCAGAGAAACGAATTCCGGATGGTTAAAATGGGGAATACCTGAAATAGCAATAACAAAACGATTATTACCAATAAATAAAGGCCAAAATCCAAGCTGGCTATTACCGTACGCATCAATAACCGCCCATGCGTTGCTGGCCAGCCCCATATTGTTCATCAATAAACCTGACCGCCGCTCGTGAATGGTAGCAATTTCCGCGCTTAATGCCGATAGCTCTTCAGCAACTTCATGCGGAAATCCATGGCTGGACAGATAGAAACCTTGACTGTCCGCCAGGAGCACTTTGCCATTTTCCGAAATTTTACTTAATAGATCAGGCAGAATATCTTCAAGCGCATCCTGCGGATAATGCAGTGCAGCATCAATTCCTTGAACCCAGCCTAATTTTTGGCAATGATGCAACAGTTCCAGGCATTTTGCTTCTTCATGCTGGTCCATTAATTTCCGCAAATTGGCCAAGTTAAGCGCAGGGGTTTTCTCCTGTAATAACAAGGCTCTCAAGAACTGCCGGGTTTTATCCTTATTGACAGAACAGGCTGCATAATAAGCGCCAGCTGGAGTCGGATACAAATGCAATCCTTCCGTCAAGACATAGTCGCTCATGCGTTACTCCTCGAGTTCAGGGTCCAAGGAGTACAATAGAGACTGCACTAAAATAGATACATCATTCTTAACGCGAGCATCCACAGAGAACACCGGCGGATTGAGCCCCATTCCTTGCAGTTGGACATGATAATCATTGATGGCAGGCTTATCGCTCAGATCCATCTGCGTTACACCGATGGCTACATTCGTTTTTGCTATAAACGACTGAAACGAATCCAAAAAAAACTTCATATCCTGGAAAGGATCCGCTCGGGTATTATCAAGCAACAAAATCAACCCTATGCCGCCTGTAGTAAGAATATCCCACATAAAGTCAAAGCGTTCCTGCCCAGGAGTGCCATAAAGGTGAATCTTCTCACCGCCGGCAAGATTCATGACTCCGTAATCCATGGCGACAGTGGTTGATGCTTTTTTGTTCTTTGTCATATCGCTGGCAGCCGCGTCCGTTTTAACCGGCGGCACATCGCTTATTGATTCAATAGCTGTTGTTTTACCAGCGCCAACAGGACCGGTAAAGATGATTTTGTATTGGCTCATATTGTTCCTAACTTTATGATTTGTTTCCGCGTAATTTGCTAAGAATTCGAGTTAATAATCCCTGCCGCTCAGTATTTTTCTTGATAGCTGGCGGTTGGATGATTTCATCGGATTGCCGTTTAGCTTGTTTAACCAAGCCAAGTGCATGCGCTGCGCTGATAAAAACAAATACATATTGAGGTTTAATTTTTAAAGTTTCAGCAATATCAGGTAAGGTTCTCGGCCCCGCTATAAGCAATGCCGAAATCCTTAATGCATGGGGCGTAACAATGAGACGCGTAAAGTTCGGCCAGTGTTTTAAAAAAACCGGCCTATCAATATCCAGGGCAACCGGATAGCGGCCTCTGGATGACCATACGGCCAGTTTCCATAAAAAGGCGTCCACATTATGGAATTTATCCAACTCTCTGTTGGCAGATAAGGCATGTGCGCTGGCCGGAGTAAGCGACATGCCTGCGCCTGACAGGCTTTTTATTGGTAAGCCGGCAAACGACCTCAGCTGTTTGTCATCCGCATCGAACCAGATTTCATGATTATGAGGGAAGATAATCAGCGACTTCCAACCAGAGTTGAGATGTAATACCTGCTTTTTTGTCTGCGCTATAAGGCAAGCGGACTGAAAATAGCCCTGAAAATATTCTTTAGGATTGTAAGAAGCACTGAGAAATTGCTTCGGATCATTCACATCCAGACCAGGAATGGAGCCTATAAACGCATTGAAATTCCCTTCATCAAGATGCATCGCCGTTTGATGTTTGGATGTCTTTTGGCGCTCATCCGTATTTATAAACAGCTTCTTGCTAGTCTGAACATTTTCATTCGATTTCTGCTTCACAGCCAACAAAGCTTCGGCTTTGCTCAAGGCCTCTAACATCTCGACCGTCTTGATCGGCTTTCTTACATACAATGCATTATCCAGTTTCAGTTCCTGCAAAGATAATACAATAATGGGCCTGCTAGAGTTCTCAGCCAATTTCTGTTCAAGCAATGTTTTGGCATTGATGGAATCGGCATCAATTATATCGACTTCAGCGTCCAAATCTTCAACGACAGCCGCGGCTCCTTTGCAAGGACCTTGAAGATACATCACCATTGTTTTATAAGTGCGCCCATCCATGCCGTGGAGCGCAACTTTTAAAGAGCTTTTGCGTTTATCGTTCATTGCTAGCGCTCATGAAAAGCGTCATTAATTCATCCCAACCATCAGGTTTAGGTATATTCAAGCTGGCGAAAAATTCAACCATTTTTTTCAATCCTGAAATATCCTGTGTTGATTTATAAAGTTCTAACAAGCTCTGATGTAACTCCAGCCTGTGCGGTTCGTTTATGATAGCGTTTTCCAGCACATCTTTTGCCTCGGATAGCTGACTATATTCAATATAATCACGCGCCAAATCCAACGGATCATATGCTTGTTCATCTGAAGAGATGACCTGCTGCACTAGGCTTTGAGTACCGAGCAGCCCTTTTGTGAAAATGGAATATTGATTTCCTTCTAACAGTGCAACATCCATTTCGTTCATCATAAATGCCCTTAACGATTTATACTGCTCCCGAGATAATTTAGAGCTTGTCCCGATTATCATGCGCCGACTGATGTCCGCGCCGCGCCGTTCTAAAATAACCAGAAAATCAACAAGCGCGGCAAAAAGCTGTTCCGATAAATTTGCATGGTAACAATAATAGATACGCTGAATATGAGTAATTAATTGCCTGGGCTTTCTGGAAATGCGAAAAACAAGATTTCTCAAGACCTGATCAGGTAATCCGTTATCGACAAAACTAAAAGCATCCGAATCTGATGGCGGAAAAATATTATTCCACTCGTGGAATCCATGAGTGTCATTTTGTCCCTCACCGCAAGTAATCAATTTCTGGCAAATAATCATGCATTAACTCTCAAAATTCATGCGAAAGATTTTCTACATGAATTTTAGCTGTTTTTACTTAAAAAAACAGATACAAGGGGTTAAAAACTAAAAATATAATTAAATTTGCCTGAACTCTATATAATTTGAAGAACATATGCATAATGATATGCTCTATGCACAAAGTGTGCCAATTGAGTTTTTGCTTTATGATAAAAAAAAGGCTTGTGAAACGTCGCTTCACAAGCCTTTTTAGACTTATGGAATGACTATTCCTCAGCTATTCAATGCATCGGCATAAGCCTTATCAAATACAGGGATGTGATTATCCAACCAACCTTTCACCATTTGACCGACTTCTTCGGTAACTTCAGCCTCGCCGGCATGAAATTTTGTTTGCAGCCCGGCGCATATACCGATTAAAGCCTCATGCTCGGCCTTGTGGGCAGTGTAATTACTGAAGTCTTTTGCCAGCATTTCTCTTTCTTCATGAGCAAAATGCCCTACGACATAAGAGATCAAATCATCCAGCTGGGCACCCACAGCGGAACGATCTGCGCCACCGGTTGCCAGATCATATAATTTATTCAATTTATCAAACAGAATTTGATGCTCTTCATCAGCGAACCCTACATTAGTGCCGAATTGTTCAGCTGTCCAAGTGATTAAAGCCATAAATGTACTCCTCAAAATTGTTATAGTAATTAATAACCGCACAAAAATTATAGTTTTTACTCTCTCTCAAATGTTGACCTAAATCAATTTTTACTTAGATCAACCGAGAGATTTAATGAGAATGCATCAAAGTCAGCTTGAGCAGAGTACGGCAATACGCCTAGTAAAGGCGAATCCAAGGAGGTAGCTATAGTTTGAATATTTTCATCCAGGCTCAACAAGCCAGGTTCAGTGCACATTGCAATCCAGCCTGCGCAAGGCACACCCGAAGAGCGAATGGATTGGTAAGTTAATCTTGCATGATTGATGCAGCCCAGCCTGATCGCCACGACGATAATAACCGGCAGGGCCAGCGCTTTTGCAAGGTCGGCAATATCTTCAGTAGCATTGATCGGCGACATCCAGCCGCCAGCCCCCTCAACCAACAGAATGTCAGCCTTTTTTTTCAAAGTATCAAAGTCGGCAACAATTTTATGTAGCCGCACCGGATTATCGGCACCGGCAATATGAGGCGAGACGGGCGCTTCATAGGCATAAGGGTTAATCAGTTCATATTCAACAGATAATGAGGCATTTTCCTGAATCAGCAATGCATCTTCATTTCGCAAGACACCGTTTTGCATCAGGCATCCGGACGCTACCGGCTTCATGCCGACGACGGATTTGCCCAGCCTCTTGAAATAACGCATCAGCGCAATCGTAGCCCAGGTTTTTCCAACGCTGGTATCAGTACCGGTAATGAAATAACCCTGCTTCATGCCGTCACGCCTGCGCTGTAATCATGATAACTTCGAAAGTCGCCGGGATTAGGCCCTGGGATCTATAGGCTTCATAAGCCGCAATCATGCCCTGCATCTGCGTTTTGGTGGTGATGCTCCTGTTGCGCCCAGCCGTCACGTTATGCGCCCCGATATGCTTCAGCTCTTTCATCAACGCCAAAACGGAGTCATAAGCCGGCCTGTGCATCTTGCTTTCCATCTTTATCTGACGAAAGCCGGCTCTCTTAAGAAAACAACCGATCTGCTCCTGATTATAAAACTCGTTAACGTGACTATAGCCATCAACCGTCGCCCATGCACTCTTCAATTCCCACAGGGTATGCGGGCCGAATGTCGAACAAACCAACTGGCGCCCAGGCTTTAGCGTGCGCTTGATATCGGTGAAAACTTCCTCCAGATTTTCGCACCATTGCAAAGCCAGATTCGAAAACACGTGATCGGCAATATGACTGGCAACCGGCAATGATTCCGCATCGGCGCACAAGTACATGACATTATCAGCATCAGCCAGTTTTCTGCGCGTGGTTTGCAGCATAGGCAATGCAATATCCAGCGCCAGCATGTACTTGCTGCCCGGCCAAGCCAATAATTCCGCGGTTAAAAACCCGGTACCGCAACCGATATCCAGTATCGTACCGGTCAACCTGTCTGTTTCGATACGGATCAGCAGGTCTCTGCCTACCGTGCGCTGCAATTCGGCGACAGCATCGTAAGATGCACAGGCTGCAGAAAAAGAGCGCTTGACTTTGCTTTTATCTAACATGAAACAGCACTCATGCTTGACCAAGAAAACGAGAAACAATAGCCAGTACCTCTTGCTGGTGCGATAAAAACGGCACGTGCCCGGCCTGTTCAATAATATTGACTTCGCAACCGGCATTCAGCTGTGATAACTGCCGACCGACTGCGACAGGAATCAGCATATCTTTGCCGCCCAATATGGCCGATACAGGGCATTTCAGCCTGGACAGGGCCGGCCTGAGGTCCGACTGTTTCAAGATAGCCAGACCGCTCTGCAATACCTGCAAGTCCGGCATAGCGCATTCGTACACGGATTCTCTCAGCTCTTTCAATATAATCTTGTAATCCGTCAGGCCATTCACCTGCAGAGCCAGAAAACGTGATAAGGTCGCCTGACAATTATCATTCAAGCCATCGGCAAACGCATCCAGCAAACGCGCTTCCATACCAGGCCAGGCTTCTGTCTGCATAAACAGCGGATTGCCGGCCAGCAACACCAGCGAGTTAACGTGTTCGGGAAAGCGCTCCGCGATGTCGAGCACGACCGTCGCGCCCAAAGACCAGCCCAGCCAACTGCATGGCTGTTCGGGCAGCGAATTGACCAATGCAACGCTAATCTGCTCCAGTGTAAACGGACTGGTTTTTTCGCTGCGCCCATGTCCCGGCAAATCGATACAAGTGACTCGGCAATGCCGTGCCAGCGCCCTGGCAAAATCCCGCCACACGCCGGAGTGCATGGCCCAGCCGTGCACAAGCACAACCGGCGCGCCCCGGCCGAATGTTTCACTATGGAGTTTCATCATGGATGCAAGTTATCCAGTGCGGCAAGCAACCGGTCGACGTGTTGCTCTTCATGTTGCGCCGAGAAAGTCACACGCAACCTGGCGCTGCCCTGCGGCACGGTGGGCGGGCGTATCGCGCTGATCAGCAATCCTTCGTTCAGCAGGGCATTGCTGATGTCAACAGCGCGCTGACTGTCGCCTATTAAAACAGGCTGAATGGCCGAGGAAGACGGCATCAACTGCAGACCGAGCTGCTGTGCGCCTTGCCTGAAGCGCTCGGACAACAGTTTGAGCTTGTCCCGGCGCCAGCTTTCGGCCACGACTATTTTTAAGCTGGCCCTTGTCGCTTCGGCAACGGCCGCCGGCAATGCTGTTGTGTAAATATAAGTTCGGGCTTTTTGGATCAGCGTTTCGATCAATACCTCAGAGCCTGCCACGAAGGCGCCGAACGTGCCGAAGGCCTTGCCCAACGTACCGATCAGTATCGGCACATCGTCCTGGCCGAGACCATAGTAGTCAACGATGCCACGGCCCTGTTCGCCAATCACGCCCAAGCCATGCGCATCGTCGACCATCAGCCAGGCATCATGTTTTTTTGCCGTTTCCGACAATGACTGCAACGGCGCAAAATCGCCGTCCATGCTGAAGACGCCGTCTGTCACGATCAACTTGCGTCCTTTTGCTGTTGCGATATTGGCATCCAAATGACTGACGTCACCATGGGCATAACGATTGAACCTAGCTCCGGAAAGCAGACCGCCATCCAGCAAGGAAGCATGGTTCAAGCGGTCTTCGAACACCGTATCGCCTCGCCCGGCCAAGGCTGAAATAACGCCCATGTTCGCCATATAACCGGTCGAAAACAGCAAAGCCCTGTCCCGGCCGGTAAAGACTGCCAGTTCGTCCTCCAGAGCATGATGAGCGTTGCTGTGGCCGCAGATCAGATGCGCCGACCCGCTGCCAACCCCGTAACGATCGACACCTGCCTTAAACGCCTGCACAACGGCAGGATGATTGGCCAGCCCCAGGTAATCGTTGCTGCAAAAATTCAGCACTTTCCTGCCGTCGATCTGCAGATGAATACCCTGAGGCGATTCCGTAATACGCCGCGAACGGTATAACCCCTGCCCGGCAATAGCTTCGAGATTGCCGGCCAAAGCCGAGAATGCATCAGTCATTCGCGTAGCTGGAACCGCCTGAATGCAAGCCCAAACGCTCGAATAGCCGACGATCATGGTTGGTCATCGGGTTGTCGGTCGTCAACAATTTGTCGCCGTAAAAGATCGAGTTGGCGCCGGCCAGAAAACACAAAGCCTGCATTTCATCACTCATCTTGTTGCGGCCAGCGGACAGACGCACGCGCGACTTAGGCATCATGATGCGGGCCACGGCGATGGTTCTGATGAAAATAAGCGGATCCAGCGCTTCGGTGCCCATCAGCGGCGTGCCTTCGACCTGCACCAGCATATTAACCGGTACGCTTTCAGGGTGTTTGGGCAGATTGGCCAGCTCTATCAGCAGCTTTGAGCGGTCGACATCGCTTTCGCCCATACCGACGATGCCGCCGCAACAGACGTTAATGCCAGCATCTCTGACGCGCGCCAACGTATCGAGCCGATCCTGATAAGTGCGCGTCGTGATAACCTCGGAATAATAATCTTCCGACGTATCCAGATTGTGATTGTAGTAATCGAGTCCGCCTTCCTTGAGTCTCGCTGTCTGCGTATCAGTCAGCATGCCCAACGTGACGCAGGTTTCCATGCCCAGCGCCTTGACACCCTGCACCATTTCGACCACGCGCTCGATGTCTCTGTCTTTCGGCTGGCGCCAGGCCGCGCCCATGCAGAACCGGGAAGCGCCTTGCTCCTTGGCTTTTTGGGCGGCTTTCAAAACAGCATCAACCGACATTAGCGCTTCGGGCGTCAAATCCGAATCATAGCGCGCGCTTTGCGGGCAATAACCGCAATCTTCCGAGCATGAACCGGTCTTAATGCTCAGCAGGCTGCTCACCTGAATCTCATTCGGATCGAAGTTCTCTCTATGAATCGTTTGCGCTTTAAAAATCAGATCATTAAACGGCAACGCATAAAGCGCTTGAACTTCATCCAATTGCCAGTCATGACGAGTGGTCGTCGACTGTTGGGTCGGGCTTATTGCAGGGCTTGCAGACATTCTGTTAATCTCCGGCTACATTATTATTTTAAGGAAGACAGTCACGGTACTTGTCAACCTATTCACATGAAAATAGATTACAACTGGATCGATATTATACAGGATTACCTGCTTCCGCCTATCTGCATCTTATGCGGAAACGCTGGCTTTTCCTCTCGCGACCTCTGCCATTCCTGTTATCGGCATTTACACAGAAACGACCCGTGCTGTTATCGCTGTGCCGAACCTTTTGAAACGCCGACGGCAATAACGGTTCTATGCGGCCGCTGCCAAAGCCGAACGCCGGCCTATGATCGAACTTACGCGCCGTTCGTACATCAAGGCGCCATGCGGCACCTGATTACCTCATTAAAATTCCATGCCCACTACAAGAATGCGCGCCTGTTGGGGCAATTACTGGCGGAACATATCAGAGAGACAGCAGAAAGGCCGGACTGCATCATGCCCGTACCGCTGCATAAAGCCCGCTACCGCCAGCGCGGATTCAACCAGTCTATTGAAATAGCCAGAACCGTCGCCCGTGAATTACAACTGCCTATCGATCTTTCGTCCTGCCAGAGGCATCGCAATACGCCGCACCAAACCGGCTTGCCGGCCAGGCAGCGGCGTAAAAACCTGAAAAATGCCTTCTCGCTGACGAAGCCGATTCAAGTCAAACACATAGCCATTATCGATGATGTCATGACGACCGGTTCTACCGTAGATGAGCTTGCCGCGCTATTGAAAAAAGCCGGGGCCAGCCGGGTTGATGTCTGGGCATGCGCCAAAGCCTGAATTGCGTTGAATCGATTCAGCGCGCCGCTTGAGTAATGGCCTGACCAAGCATATCAGAGAGTTTGGCTTTCGCGCCCCGGTTCTGGCGGACAAATACCTTGGCTTTTTCAATTAACGACGCCCTATAGCCGGCATCTTCATATATTGAATAGACGGCTTTGACAATATCTTCTTTATTTTGACATTGTATGGCCGCGCCATGCCGCAGAATTCCTCCGGCAATCTCTTTAAAATTGGCCATAAAAGGTCCAAACATTACCGGCACGCCCACTGCAGCAGGTTCCAGTACATTATGCCCGCCTATCGCCACCATGCTGCCGCCGACAAACGCGACATCGGCGCTCGCATACAGCATCTTCAATTCCCCCATGGTATCGGCCAGATATACATCGATATCCTGATGACAATCCTCACTGGATGTGCGCGTTATTACTGACAACTGCCGCAGCTTACACAATCTCTCGACTTCGCCGAAGCGCTCGGGATGCCTCGGCACCAGCACCAGCAACAGTCCGGGAATTCGCAGTTTTATCTGTTTATAAATATCAAGAAATATCGCTTCTTCATCTTTATGCGTACTGGCAATAATCCAGACGAACCGGCTCTTGAACAAATCCTTTTTTAACTGCCGGCCCTGTTCTATCGTTTCATTGGCAATGTCAATGTCAAACTTGATATTGCCGGCGACAGTTACCTGCCGTTTTTCGGCGCCGATAGCAATGAATCGGTCCGCATCATCCTGGGTTTGCGCGGCAATTGATTTAACTTGCGCCAAGGCAGGACGAACCAGTGAGGGAATTTTTTGATAACCGCGCGCCGATTTTTCAGATAACCGGGCATTGATCATATAGAGCGGAATACCGTTTCTGCCGCAGCAGGCGAACAGATTGGGCCAGATTTCCGTCTCCACAATCACGGCGATGCTCGGTTTAAAGCAACGCATAAAACGATTGACAGCGCCGGGCGTATCATACGGCAAATAAACATGCTCAACCGTTTCCTGCAGCGCCGCCTTGACACGTGCGGATCCGGTCGGCGTCGTGGTCGTTATTAAAAGTCGCGCATCAGGATGCAGAGTTTGTATTTGCCGGATTAACGGAAATAAAGCTTCAGCCTCGCCGACTGAAACGGCATGGAACCAGATGACGCCTGGCGCATAATGTTTAGGGTAATAGGCAAGCCGTTCGAGCCATCGATGGCGGTAGGCAGGCGCTTTGACACTCCGCCAAAGCAGGCGGCACAGTATAAAAGGGACGAGCAGGTAAAAAAGGAGTGAATAGAAAAAACGCATGCTAGAAAGGCGCAAGGTGCAAAGCGCAAGGGTTGAAAAGCCGTCGCTTACCTTTTGCCTTGCACCTTTTGCCTTTAACTATTACGCTTCAGCAACGATTTTGACAGGCATCGTTACGACGACATCGGTATGCAGGTTGATGTCGATGTCGTATTCGCCAACTTGACGAATGACGCCTTTCGGCATGCGCACTTCCTGCTTTTCAACCGCAACACCTGCTGCAGTGATCGCATCAGCGATATTGTGTGTACCGATAGAGCCGAACAGTTTGCCTTCGTCCCCCGCTTTGTGCGTAATGACGACTTCAAGCTTGCTCAGTGCATTCGCACGTGCTTGAGCGGCAGCCAATTTTTCAGCGGCGATTTTTTCAAGCTCTGCGCGGCGCGCTTCGAATTCAGCAATTTTCTTAGCCGTTGCAGCAACAGCCTTGCCTTGTGGAACCAGATAGTTTCTGCCATAGCCGGGTCTAACTGTGACTTTATCGCCCAGATTACCCAAGTTTGCTATCTTTTCAAGAAGAATAACTTCCATCTTTTAATACCTCACCTTTCGGTTTTAGCTAATTATTTTGCGCCGTCAGGCGTTAGTTTGATTTGAAATTTTGTTTCGTAAGTTCATCCATGCGTCGCTTAAGCCCACTAAAGCCACGGGCAACATGGCATGGGGTATCAAAAACAATGTCAGATAAAACATCGGCACCAGATAGCGGCCGAGTTTCATCGAAGCAAAAACCGCATGCAGTACGGCCGTTCCGATACAGGTGTACAACACAAACAGCAAAATAGTCATATTCCAGGCAACCTCGGAGAGCGCTCCGGAACTTGCCCAGGCAACCGCCACAACGACTATACTGCCCATTGCCAGCCGGGGTTTCGTGTGCAGCGACAGAAACTCTTGCTTGAAGCCGCCGGGGTTATAAAGCACCGATTGCCACCAGCGCCCTAGAAACAGGCCAAACAACAAGCCGAATACGGTTCCTGCTGCCGCCACTCCGGTCATATAATGAGACAGAACATCCAAAGTGCGTTGAATCTCATCAACAGGCACATTGGGCGGCACCATATGGGAAAGAGCCTCTTTCCACATGGCTGCAGGCTCCGCCTCATAGAGGTAGAAACCAACAACCCCGAGTACACCTATCAACACCGCAAATTCAACCGCCAGAGATAAATGACGCCCTTCTCTCAAGACAATTGAAATCAACCAGACGGGCAGCCACAACACCATGCTGTAAAGCAAGGCAAACTGGTAACTACCCAACAGGAAGAGCCCCAGTAATGAGGCCGCCGCACTTGAACAGACTAAAACATACAAGCCTTCAAAAGCGCCCCGCCTCAATGTGACGAGAGCAACAGAGGCTGAACTTACTATACTTACCGGAGGCATAATCAGCGATAGCAATGCGAGGCTGGAAGCCACTATCATGGCTTGCAGCCGTCCCCGCATGATGTAAGCGGCTAAAAAGCTCACTGACGGCCCCGGTACTGATTATTTGTGAGCGTCGCAGAAAGGCAATAATGCAATAAAACGCGCGCGTTTAATTGCCACACCTAACTGTCTTTGATATTTAGCGCTGGTTCCTGTAATACGGCTAGGAACAATCTTGCCGGTTTCAGTAATATAATCGCTTAATAGATCCAGATCTTTATAATCGATCTGTGTGCCGTCGTCTGCGCTGAATCGGCAGAATTTTTTACGTCTTACATTGCGTGCCATAATAATCTCTTGTCCAAGTGTTAAAAGTTTTATTCAGAAGCGATTTCGTCAATGTCGAAACCTTCATCGTCCAGACTGACATCTTCGTCGCTGTCTTCTGCTGCTGCTTCTTTGGCTGCAGCATCTCTAGCTCTGGATTCAGCCGCTCTGCCTTCTTCAGCAGTTGCTGTGGCAATGGGGGATGGCGTAGTGATAGCTTCTTTTTGCAGCAAAGTCATGCTGCGCAAAATGGCATCGTTAAAACGAAAGCCGCTTTCCAGCTCTTCCAATGTAGCTTGATCGCATTCAACATTCATTAACACATAATGAGCTTTATGAATTTTATTGATGGGATAAGCCAGATGCCTACGGCCCCAGTCTTCCAAACGGTGGATTTTGCCGGCTGCGCCTTCGATAGTTGATCTATAACGATCAATCATCGCCGGAACCTGAGAACTTTGGTCGGGATGGACTAAAAAGACAATTTCATAATGTCGCATAATTTTTCCTTACGGTTTAAAGCCTTCCATCTCTCTTGTAAAGATGGTAAAGCAAGGAGAGGCCGAATGCCTCAAAGAACCAACTATTATAGGGGCTTTTTAAAACATTGGAAAGGCCAAACACAAACATCAAGGCAAAAGTAAATCCAGATTAATTAAAAAATCAGCAATATTAGTTTTTTAATCAATTTAGTCTGGAGAAAACTTTCTCATTGCTTGAAGATTCTCAAGTAAGAGACTCAAACGGCAAAACTGAACGATATTTATAGTATTGATTATCTTCGCAGCCATCAATGGCGCGAAAATCAGGATGCCATGAACAGCTCGAAAAACGAACAGAAACCTGATCAATGTCAAAATACCATTACTTTTCAAAGTGTTTTATAACTTTTTTAAATAATTGAAAAATAAATGCAAGCATAAAGATCGCATTCAGCTTACATTCAGGCTTGACAAAAATTTCCCACTGTAGACACTAGAGGAGTTTTCACTACTCAGAGCAATCCTTCTTTGAACGACATACCCCTTAGTATGCTCTTTGGCATACTGGCTTTAATGCTTATTATTTCGGCTTTTTTCTCCGGTTCCGAGACGTCTCTAATGACCCTGAACCGTTACCGTTTGAAACATTTAGTCAAGCTCAAGCATTCAGGCGCCATAAAAGCTCATCATTTGCTGCAAAGACCCGATCACCTAATCAGTCTGATTTTATTGGGCAACAACTTTGTCAACGTTGCCGCCTCGTCAATAACAACAGTCATTGCCATCCGTTTATATGGCGAAAGCGAATCCAGCATTGCCATTGCCGCCGGGATTTTAACTATCGTGCTTCTCATTTTCTCAGAAGTTGCGCCGAAGACACTGGCTGCGGTCAAGCCTGAAATTCTCGCCTTTCCGGCGGCATGGGTCTTCACCCATTTACTGAAGCTCTTCTATCCGATTGTATGGACTGTAAACCTGATCACCGGCCAGCTACTAAATTTGGTCGGCATCAATGTCAAAAAGCACAACCATGACCTGCTCAATAAAGAAGAATTGAAAAGCATCGTGGCTGAAGCAGAAAGCCTAATGCCTTCACGCTACCAGAAAATGCTGATGGGCATACTTGATCTTGAATCGGCGACGGTTGAAGACATCATGACGCCGCGCAATGAAATTGTCGGCATTGACCTCGAATTGCCGATCGAAGAGATCATCCGGCAGATCAAGACCAGCCCGCACACCCGCCTGCCTGTCTATAAAAAAAGCATCGATAGAGTAATCGGTTTCCTGCATTTAAGAAAAGTCCTCATGGTTGTGAATAATGAGGATTTTGACAAACAAACTATTATCAATCAGCTGATCAAGCCTTCTTTCATCCCGGAAAGCACCCCTGTGCATAAACAAATTCATCGTTTTAAAATCGAGAAAATTCGCATCGGACTGGTTGTTGACGAGTACGGAGATGTGGAAGGACTCGTTACTCTGGACGATTTGCTGCAAGAAATAGTGGGCGAACTGATTACCGACGACGTCACCGTCAGAGAACAAAGCGACGGCAGCTTTCTGGTGGATGCCAACATTACCGTAAGAGAACTAAACCGTGTCACGCAATGGTCACTACCGACTGAAGGCCCAAAAACTCTGAACGGACTTATCCTTGAGTTCATGGAAACCATCCCGGAGCCGGGTACCAGTATAAAATTGCACGGCTACCCATTGGAAATTCTAAAGCGCGATGAAAATACCGTTAAATTGGTTAAGTTTCTGCCGCAAAAATAGACAGTTGCATTCATATATCGATAAGCCCCATCAAAAAACCTGTGTTTTTTTGGCTAACTAAAAGAATCCGTCTATAATTAAAACCGTTTAGGAGTTAATTTACGGCAGCAATGGCAAGACTCACTGTTTTCTTTAAAGATAAAGCGATCCACTCAGACCTGTTTGAAAACGGCATTGTACATATTGGCCGCGATGAGACTAATGATTTAACTATCGATAGCCTCGCAGTGGCTCCGGCTCATGCGGCTCTTGTCATTCGCGACGGTAGTTGCATCATCAAGCAGTTGAATGATGATTTTCCATTAATCGTCAATCGTGTAAAAGTTAAAGAATGCCATCTCAATAACAATGACACGATTTCTGTCGGCAAGCATGACATCATCTACAATACAACTGAATCGGCATCAGAGCAGGTTCGGCAGAACGCCGCAAGCAACAAGGACAGCAAGCCGACTGATCATAAAACCGGCGCCCATCCACCCATAACTGCCGCTAATCTGCAGGTTATGGATGGCCCGAATATAGGCAAAATCCTGCTTTTGAAAAATGCAATGACGCGGCTTGGCCATAGCGGTAGCGGCATGGCCGTCATATCGAGAAGAAAAGAAGGCTACTTCATCGCCGCACTGGAAAATAAGAGTCAGATCACAGTCAATAACCAATCATTGGATGACAACTCCCTCAAGCTGAGCAACAATGATGTAATCGTTATTGACGGTACAAGCCTGCAGTTCTTTTTGTGCTAATGAGCCGGCAGGCTAAATTGCACAATAGCCATAAACACAGCTATCCGCCTATCTTCACCATTAAAGATCCGAAAAAATTTCCAGTGCTTCGGAAACATGGGAAACCGCGTGGATTTCCAGTCCTTCAATCGGTTTTCTCGGCGCATTGGCTTTCGGAATAACCGCTTTTTTGAAACCGTGTTTTGCCGCGTCATTAAGGCGCGCATGACCGTTAGCGACAGGCCTGATCTCGCCATTAAGACCAATCTCGCCAAAGAAGAATGCATCGTGCGGAATCACCTTATCCCTCAGGCTGGACACAATCCCCACAACGATAGCCAAATCAGAACTTGTTTCCGTGACTTTGATCCCACCAACCACATTGGCGTAAATCTCGTCATTGCCGGTTAAAATGCCGCCGTGCCGTGCCAGCACAGCCAGCAGCATGGCAAGACGGTTCTGGTCGAAACCGACGGCCAGGCGCCGCGGATTGCCATACTGGCACTCAATAACCAGCGCCTGGATTTCCACCAGCAAAGGCCGCGTACCTTCCCAAAGCACGGTCACAACGCTGCCCGACGATGGTTTTTCGGCCCGGTTCAAAAACATGGCCGACGGATTCTTGACTTCCTTAAGCCCCGAACTGTCCATGGCGAAAAAACCCAGCTCGCCGACACTGCCAAACCGGTTTTTATCGGCCCTTAAAACCCTGAACCGGGCATCATCCGTCGAAGCCAGAATCACCTGCGTATCGACGATATGGCTCAATGTCATGGGACCAGCCAGCGACTGATCCTTGGTGACATGACCGACCATAAAAATGGAAACATTGTGCTTTTTGGCGTACTGAGTCAGGTAGCTGGCCGACTCCCGAACCTGAGAAACTGATCCGGGCGCAGAGTCCGTATCCAGCGTATGCATGACCTGGATCGAATCAATCACCAGAATTTGCGGCTGCACTTCGTCCAGCACATCGCATATGCTCTGTACCGAAGTTTCGGCCAGCATCATGATGTTATCAACCGGCAGCTTGAGCCTGTGCGCTCTTTCGGCAATCTGTTGCAGCGACTCCTCACCGGAGACATAAAGCACTTTCACGCCATCGTTGGCAATATTGGCAATAGCCTGCAGCAAGATAGTGCTCTTGCCGGCCCCCGGCGCGCCGCCGATCAAAACCACGCTGCCCCTGACAATCCCGCCGCCCAAAACACGGTCAAACTCCGAAATCCGGGTGGAAATGCGTTCGGCCTGCGAAAGATTGATGTCAGACAGCAATTTAACTTCCGACCGGCTTCCGGCGTAGCCTGCCATGCGGCCGGAACGACCGGAAGCCGCAGACCCGAGCCTGACTTCCTTGACCGTATTCCATGCGCCGCAGCTCGTGCATTGCCCCGCCCAACGCGGAAAATCCGCTCCGCACTGATCGCAAACAAACGCTGTTTTGTTTTTTTTGCTCATGTTGATTAAGACGATATCAAAACCAAGAAAATATCGTCATCCTCGCTTATCAAATTATTTAATGACTGCAATCCGGTTGCCCTATTAGCTTCTCTGCCTGAGGATGCTTGCGTTAGAAACTACAGTCCCATCATCAGATGGCTGCCATGCTTTTTCAGCCAATGCCTTCGCTGCTGATAATCGGGCAAATGCTCGGCCACCAGTGCCCAGAAATGCCGGGAATGATTTTTAACCTGAATATGGCAAAGTTCATGAACAACCACATATTCCAGCACTTCAGGCGGAGCCATGATCAACAGCCAATTGATATTGATATCGTTGTGAATGCCGCAACTGCCCCAACGGCTCTTTTGGGTCTTGATCTTGATGGACCGCGGAAACAGCTGCCTTTTATCGGCATGGGTGTTTACCAGTCGCTCCACATGCAGCTTTGATGTCGTCTTCATCCAGCGTATCAAGGCTTTTCTGATATCCTCGCCATGCTCTCTGGCAACCAGTGCCTCAGGGACATGAGCAACGAATGTATCTGAAAACTCTATTTTGACCCTTTTTAATGCTGAAGGTTTGACCGCCAATTGATACTGTTTTCCTTGAAAAGGGATGTCGACACCCTGTTTATAATCGGACGGCGCACGACGGCCAAACAGATGACTTTTGGCTTCCATGTTCGCCAAGGTCTGCATGATCCACTGCTGTTTTTCCAGAACAAATTGCTCAATGCGCAGCGGCGAAGCTTTCACGGGCGCTACAACTTCAACCTTGCCGGGTGTTACAACAATGCGTACTCTGGTGGCACGCTGACTGTGGCGAATGTGATAAGAAAAAGGTAGATTAAAAATAACAGCTCTCTAATACAACAAATTATTCTATTTTCCTTAATTTAAGCCCAGTTCCCAAATTGGCCAAGCTGAACCGTCAAAACGATTTCCCAGCGCCTTCGGCTTTAGCCTGCCATGAATTGGCGCTGTCAGACTTGTAAAAAAGCAACATGATGGAGTAATCCTGACCCTATCATCTATGCCGACAGCCAGAAGTTCAAGCGGCGTCATCCAATAATTTTCAGCACTCAATGTATCATATCATTGGTAAATGTAATATCCATATTAACCAGTTTGAGCTCTCTATCTGGATGAATAGCTATTGGGATAAAGTATGCGACTGGCGCGATCTGCATGGATCAGTTGATTTTATTCATGCTGATTAATCATATGAGTAGCCAATTGTTGTAAAGCCTGGCTTAGATTTTCCCTGAAAACTGCATCCATGGGCATTTCGTTTAACGCCTTATTCATGCATAACATCCATTGATCTCTTTCAGATGGCCCTATGGCAAAAGGAAAATGCCGCTGCCGCAAACGTGGATGCCCATACTGCTGGATAAACAGATCGGGGCCACCCAGCCAGCCCGATAGGAACTTGAACAACTTATCGCGGGCCCCTGACAGGCTTTTTGCATGCATAGCCCTAATGCCGGCTGCCTCCTGCATCGTATCCATAAAAAAATAAAAACGATCGACTAGACTTAATAATGCTTTTTCACCGCCGATAAGCTCATAAGGCGTCTTCTGTATAATTTCTGTCATCATTTAACTCTAAAATTACTGCGCTTAAGCCCATATTTTACTCAATTTTTGTTACCAATATCCCGAAACTCTTGTAAGATTTAAAGGTCTTTCTGTTTTGTTAACCTTTTGTTTGAGGAATCTGAATAAAATGAGATTAAATACCGCTGTTTCCCGTCCGGAAGCCAGTATTCTGGCGACCAATAAAATGCTGAAAAACACCTATCTGTTATTGTCAATGACATTGCTTTTCAGCGCGTTGATTGCCGGTGTTTCGATGTATATGAATCTGCCACACCCCGGCATGATCATCACTTTAGTGGGCTATTTCGGCTTGTTGTTCCTGACTGAAAAATTCAAGAACAGCGGCTTGGGTCTGGTTTTTGTCTTTGCATTGACCGGCTTCATGGGCTTAACGCTGGGCCCTATCTTGAACATGTACCTGCATGCCTTCAGCAACGGTCATGAGCTGATCATGACTGCATTAGGCGGAACCGGCGTCATCTTTTTAGGCCTGTCAGGCTACGCCTTAACCACGCGCAAGGATTTCAGCTTTCTGGGCGGCTTCCTGATGGTCGGCATATTGGTAGCGTTTCTGGCGGGTATCGGCGCAATGGTCTTCTCCATGCCTGGTCTATCCCTGGCCGTATCGTCCATGTTTATTCTGCTGATGTCCGGCATGATCCTGTTCCAGACCAGCGCCATCATACACGGCGGTGAAACCAACTATATTTCCGCCACCGTATCGCTGTACGTCTCCATCTACAACCTGTTCCTGAGCTTGTTGCAACTGCTGGGTGTTTTCGGTGGCGACGATTAAACCGTCTCTTGCCGCTCTTATCCTGGGTGCGAAGCAAAGTCCGGCTTATCTGGCCGGACTTTTTATTTTGTTGTTGCTGCTTGCAGGCTGTCAGACTGCGAAAACGCCCGATGAGGTAACGGCGGCATTCTGGGAAGCCTTGATAGACGGCAACCTTAAGACCGCCAAAACCTATGCCACGCCGTCAAGCCGCGATCTGATCGAAAAAGAGCCGTATTTCGAAGATGCGTCAGTGGAAACTGGCCAAATATCCATCAATGGCCCTACCTCGTCGGTAGAGACCATCGTTACCTTGGCAAGTAATGGGGAAACCGGCAAGTCCTTAACTTTTAACACCGTTCTGGCAAAGGAACACGATAAATGGCTGATCGACTACCGGCAAACTCTGATTAATATTTCTAGCCTGCCATTCAATGTTATTCTCAGGAGTTTGCAGGAGATTGGTGACGTCTTGCACAAACAGCTGGGACGGCAACTCCCGTTTATTGAAAAGCAAGTCGAGTCTTTCGGTCAGGAGCTGGAAAAACAACTCCCACTGATTAAAAAACAGATTGAGTCTTTAGGCCAGGAACTGGAAAAGCAACTGGATGAATTCGGGCGTCAATTGGAAGAACCAAGGCCGCCAGACAAGCAATCGCCTCATCCCGGAGCAATTTAGCCACAATATCTATTGCATTCACAGCCTGCAGGCAGACCAATTAAGCCGCCTCGTCATGAGCCGTACGCTTAATAATTCTGATACTAGCGCAGCCTCGCACTTCACGGATGAAGTTAAACATATCGATTCACCCAGATAACGAATCTGCGCAACAGTCAGCCAGTGCCATTGAATTTGTTTCAGTACGCCGTTAGACTGTTGGTTATATCTCACAGGCCAGCACACGAGATATAACAACCACGAAGAATCTGAGACTTAAGAAATACTCATCAGAAAACCATCACTATTTTTAATGCAATCTGCCCAAATCCATTATGATGCTATCCACAAAGCAAGCCGCCAGTTATATCAAGATCCTGCTGGACAAAACACGCGGCAATCATTCTCTTGCTTTAACCATTTTTAAGAAACTATTTGAAGAGCTTCCTGAGCAAATCGATGCCATCAAGGATGCACTGGATAGCCAACAGTACTCAGTTGCCCAGCAAATCACCCATAAATTGCACGGCTCGGCAAGTTTTTGCGGCTTAAACGACATACAAGAACCGGCATGCGCTCTGGAAAGCAATTTATTGAATCATGATTACGAGTCAGCTAATCGGCATTTCCAAGTATTGCGGCGATGCGTCCTGAATTTTACCAGCCATCAGACTGCCATACTCGCCGAGCTTGTCGATAACTCAGGACAATAAAAAAGCCCTTGGCGGGCTTTTTTATTGTGGCAAGACTGGCAGGATAGGATTATTTCAACTCATCAAGCAATTCCAGCGCCACCTTTCTCTGCTCCGACGAGCCTTTTTCATATACCTCATCAGCAATATCTCTGGCCGCCTCGGCATCGCCCATATCAAAATAAGCTTTTGCCAGATCCAGCTTGGTCGCCCATTCGTCCATATCGGACAACTCGGAAACATAAGACTCGCCTTCTTTCCCTTCTGAAACCGGCATGTCCAGATCAAAATTGAACTCAAAATCATCGTGGGCATCCTTATCCGCATCCGCTGAATTATCGACAGTAAAATCGAAATCCTGGAAATTTAAAGTTGCATCATTATCGTCCAGAGTAATTAAATCAAATTCACCGTCCTCTTTTGCTTCGGTTTCATTTGACTTGAAATCAAACGATTCAATTTCCTGCTCACGCGCATCGTCTATACTTTCGCCAACTGATTCTGCGCCGGCCGAGTCTTGTGCTAATAGAGTTAAATCAAAATCAAGACTGCCATTATTTCCATGATCGTCTTCAACTTCAAAAGCCGTCATGTCAAAATCCAGTACAGCATCCTTGTATTCGGCGGCTTCCTGATCAGAAGAAACGTCAAAAGCCATCGCATCGGAATTTGACAGTTTATCATCCTCTGTCTCGATTACATCTTGAGCTGGGGATGAATCAAATTCAAACATCTCAAAATCCATTTCACCGACATCGTCGGATTCCGCAGTAGCATCGTTATGCGCCTCTGTGAAATCGGCATGTTTGTTTTCTTCAACGACCGCACTTTCATTCAAGACAGGCTCAGGAGAAAACAGCGCGGAATCAGGGCAGATTTCACTACCCATCTCAACGACTTTTGCCCAGAAATCAGGCTCATCTTTTTTTCCTGCCGCGGCCAATTCGCTGGCATAAGTCTCAAAAGCCTGTTTATTTTCGTTAGAATAGAAAATTTCCAGCAATTTCAACATGCATTCATCACGGTCCGGCTGCTCTTTAATGGCATGCCGCATGAGTTCTTCCGCTTGTTGGTATCTGCCATAGGCCAGATAAACATCGGCTTCGGAAATCGGGTCAATTTCATTCTGATCCGTATCGAATGCGCCAAAATCGCTGGGCGTAAACTCGCTTAAGAAAGAACTTTCGCCAACTGTGCCGACATTGTAGGCCATGCTGTCGTCAACAATCGGCACAGAGAGATTTTCAGAAGTCTCCGTTCTGTTCCTCCAGCTGGACGATGCAAACATGCTCTCCGCGCTCATTTCCTCATCAATCTTGCGCTTGCGCCACCATAGCCAACCCAGCAAAGATAAAACACCAGCACCTATGCCGCCAACGGCCAGATAATAATTATCGGACTCAGGCTCCGGATGAACAATCGGCTTAGGCTTAGGCTCAGGTGCTGGCTGAGCCGCCGGCTTGGCTGGCTCAACAGCGGCCGGCGGCTGCACAGGCTGTTGCCGTGCAGTCGGGCTTGCCGGTTGATTCTGCAATGAGGCAAGCTGTTCATCTTTTAACGCCAGCAATCTTTGCGTCTCAGCCAGCTGATTTTCAAGCTCAGCCAATTTTTGTTGGGCCGCCGCATCGGTTGCCGCTGCCCCATTCGCGCCTGTAGGAGCAGCCGCCGCCTCAACCTTTGTCTGTTGTGCGTCAGTTGCTGGTTTATCGGCTGTAGGCTGATCGCTTTTTGCAGCGATTGCCACATTTTCGGTCACTGTTGCCTCGGTCGGCGCAATCAGTTTTAAATGATTATCGCCGGCCGTTTCCTTAGCCGCATCTGCCGAAACAGAAGCTGGCTTCTCAACAGAAGCAGTCTTCTCCACCGATGCCGGTTTTTCAGCAGGAGCAGCCTTCTCGACAGGAGCTGACACATCAGCCCGGTTTTTCCAAGCCTCTTTTTGCCGGTTGAATTCAGCCAAGGCATCCTTCCTGGACAACTTCAGAATGGCCTCTTTTTCCGGAATTTTCAGCTTTTTCCCGGCGATCAAGGCGTTCACATTCTGTTTATAGAATGCAGCAGGATTTTGCTGATACAACGCCATCATCATCTGTTCCATGGATACATCACGGTGATTGTTCACGCGCTTGGCTACCTTCCAGAGCGAGTCATTCCTATTGACGATGACATACCCTTTCTCAATGCCTGCAGTACGTTGCGGTCCTGCCTGTGGCCTTGGCGCCTGTTGACGTTGAGGGGCAATATCCTGCTCCGGCTCGTAAGGCTCGTAGCTTTCGACGCGCGTCGAGACAGGGATCGTGGCTTGGCTATAAGCGGCAGGAGGATCCACCAGTACGGTAAACTCCCGATATAGATTGCCTTTAGGCCAGCTTACTTCGAGCAGCAGATCCAGAACGGGCTCTTTTAATGCTTCTCTTGAACTGAGCTTGATAACAACCGAACCATTAGGGCCGACAACCGGTTCAAATTTGATTTTTGACAGGAAATACGACCACGGTACTCCTGCCTCATCAAATTTATCAGGTGGGGCCAGATTTACTTTGATATCAGCAGCGTTTTCACCTGCCGAAACAACCAAAGGGATCTCAGCATTCAGATTCTGATTAAGGGCTGAGTGCAATTTAATATCGCCAATCCCTAACGGATGAGCACCAACTGGCGCCAGTAATGAAACAACCGCTAAAGTTTTAGTTAAATTGCGCACATTGCCTCCTCCACAAATATTTACCACAGTCTCTTACCGTGAACAATCAAATTACAGATAAGCTTAGACTAGATGTAATTTTTTACCAGCACTTCTGCAATTTGCACGCTATTTAATGCGGCTCCTTTGCGGACATTGTCGCCAACAACCCATAAATCGATTCCCTGAGGATGCGAGATGTCTTCTCTGATGCGGCCGACGAACACATCATCGTGGCCTGACGAATCGGTCACCGCAGTCGGATAACTGCCGTCCTTGCGCTCATCGATCACTTTGACGCCGGGCGCTTTTTCAAGCAACGCCCTGACTGCCGCGACATCGATTTTCTTGTGCGTTTCAACATGCACGGCTTCGGAGTGGCCGTAAAAGACCGGCACCCGCACCGCTGTGGCATTGACCCTGACGCTATCATCGCCGAGGATTTTGCGCGTTTCCCACACCATCTTCATCTCTTCCTTGGTATAGCCGTTGTCCTGGAAGACATCGATTTGCGGCAACACGTTGAAGGCGATCTGTTTCGGATAAACATTGGACTCAGCAGGTTTGCCGTTCAGCAATTGCGCTGTCTGCTTGGCCAGCTCCTCGATAGCGTCCTTGCCGGTACCGGAAACGGCCTGATAAGTGCAGACATTGATCCTGTCGATGCCGACCGCATCGTAAATCGGCTTCAGCGCCACCAGCATTTGAATCGTCGAGCAGTTTGGGTTCGCAATAATGCCGCGGTTCTTGTATTCGGCGATTTTTTCAGGATTCACTTCGGGCACGACCAGCGGGATATCGTCGTCGTAACGGAACTCTGACGTGTTATCGATTACGATACAGCCCGCAGCGGCCGCTTTCGGCGCATAGATGGCCGATACCGAAGCGCCGGGCGAAAACAGGCCGATCTGCGCCTTGGAGAAATCAAACTCGGCCAGATCCTGCACCACTAAATTGCCGCCTTTGAACGGAATGCGCTTGCCGACCGAATTGCTGCTCGCCAGAGCGTACACCTCGCCGACCGGAAAATTGCGCTCTTCCAGAATGGACAGCATCGCTTCGCCGACCGCACCGGTCGCGCCCACGACTGCAACGTTATAAAGCTTGCTCATTGACTATGCTCCCGCTCTTAAAGCTGAAACCACGGCATCACCCATCTGTGCCGTGCTGACTTTAGTCATGCCCTCGGAATAAATATCGGCGGTACGAACCTTGGCATCCAGCGCCGCATTGACCGCTTTCTCGATACGGTCGGCCGCCTCGGCCTGATTGAAGGTGTAACGCAACATCATGCCGGCCGATAAAATGGTCGCCAACGGATTGGCGATGCCCTTGCCGGCGATATCAGGGGCTGAACCGTGAATCGGCTCGTACATGCCTTTACCGTTCGCATCGAGCGAGGCAGACGGCAGCATGCCGATGGAACCGGTCAGCATGGAAGCCGCATCGGACAGAATGTCGCCGAACATGTTGGTGGTCACAAGCACGTCGAACTGCTTAGGCGCGCGCACCAGCTGCATGGCCGCGTTATCGACATACATATGGCTGAGCGCGACATCCGGGTATTCCTTGCCGACTTCGGTCACGACTTCACGCCACAGCTCGGTACACTCGAGCACGTTGGCCTTATCGACCGAGCACAGGCGGCGGTTTCTTTTTTGTGCGATGCGGAACGCGGAATGGGCAATGCGGCGGATTTCCGATTCGCTGTAGACCAGCGTGTTGAAGCCCTGGCGTTCGCCGTTTTCAAGCATTCTGATGCCGCGCGGTTGACCGAAGTAAATGCCGCCGGTCAGTTCGCGCACGATCATGATATCGAGGCCTGCCACGACTTCCGGCTTCAAGGTAGATGCATCAGCCAGTTGCGGATACAAAATGGCCGGACGAAGATTCGAGAACAGCTGCAATTCCGAACGTATTCCGAGCAGGCCTTTCTCAGGACGTACCGAAATATCCAGCGACTCCCATTTCGGGCCGCCGACCGCGCCCAACAGCACGGCATCGGCTTCTTTGGCCAGATCGAGCGTCTGTTGCGGGAAAGGCGTGCCGTGCACATCATAGGCTGCGCCGCCGATCAAACCATTTTCAAAAACCAGACCCAGATTCATCTCGGCATTCAGGCATTCCAGCACCTTAACCGCTTCCGCGACAATTTCAGGGCCTATGCCGTCACCGGGCAACACTGCAATTTTCTTTGTCATTAACTTTAAAACCTTCTTTTTATATTATGAATACGTTTAAACCGCTGCCGTTAATCGGCAAACAGCCAAGGCGCTCTTTTCGCACGCGCCGTCTCGTAGGCTTTAATCTCATCGGCATGCTGTAAAGTCAAACCGATGTCATCGAGGCCATTCAGCAAACGGTATTTGCGGTTTTCATCGATGTCAAAAGCAATTTCCCGACCGGACGGAGTCGTGATTTTTTGCGCGTGCAGATCAATGGTCAATTGATAGCCTTCCGTCAATTCCTTGAACAGACTGTCGACCACGTCGGCCGGCAGGTGAATCGGCAGCAAACCGTTCTTGAAGCAGTTGTTATAAAAAATATCGGCGAAACTGGGCGCGATAATGGCTCTAAAGCCGTAATCCTCCAGCGCCCAGGGCGCATGCTCGCGAGAAGAGCCGCAGCCGAAATTCTCGCGAGCCAGCAAAATCTCAGCCCCTTGGTATTCGGGCTTGTTCAGAATAAAATCCTTGTTGAGCGGGCGATCTGTACAATCCATACCCGGCTCGCCGTGGTCCAGATAGCGCCATTCATCGAACAGATAAGGCCCGAAACCGGCACGGTGTATCGATTTCAAGAATTGCTTCGGGATAATCGCATCGGTATCGACATTGGCTCGATCCAGCGGCGCGACTAAAGCCGTGATTTTAGTAAAGGCTCTCATATTACTGACCCTCCCAGGTGCTGACATCGACAAAATGACCGGCAATCGCGGCAGCGGCGGCCATGGCGGGGCTGACCAGATGCGTGCGGCCGCCGTAACCCTGCCTGCCTTCAAAATTGCGGTTCGATGTTGATGCGCAACGCTCGCCTGGCTCCAGCCGATCGGCATTCATAGCCAGACACATGGAACAGCCCGGATCGCGCCATTCAAAACCGGCTTCGATAAAGATCTTGTCCAGTCCTTCTGATTCCGCCTGACTTTTTACCAGGCCGGAACCCGGCACTACCAATGCCTGCTTGATGTTGCCGGCTACTTTTCGGCCCTTCGCTATAGCCGCGGCAGCGCGCAGATCTTCAATGCGCGAATTGGTGCAGGAGCCGATAAAGACCTTGTCGAGCCTGATATCGGTAATGGCCTGGCCAGCCTTCAGGTCCATATATTCGAGCGAACGAATCATGCTCTGCTGTTTGACCGGATTGGTTTCCAGTGCCGGATCGGGAATGTTTTCGTCAACAGCCACGACCAGTTCCGGCGAAGTGCCCCAGGTAACCTGCGGCTTGATAGTAGCCGCATCGATCTCGACCACTTTGTCGAACGCAGCATCGGGATCGGAATGCAGACGTTGCCACATACGCGCGGCCATATACCAATCCGAGCCTTTAGGCGAATAAGGCCGGTTGCGGTAGTAATCGATCGTGACATCATCGACGGCAATCAGGCCGGCGCGTGCACCGGCTTCTATGGCCATGTTGCAGACCGTCATACGGCCTTCCATCGACAGGGCGCGAATGGCGCTGCCCGCGAATTCGATCGTGTAACCGGTGCCGCCGGCTGTGCCGATCTTGCCGATGATCGCCAGCACGATATCTTTCGCTGTCACGCCGGGGGCGGTTTGGCCGTTCACGCTGATCAGCATGTTTTTGGCTTTCTTCTGGACTAGGCATTGCGTAGCCAGCACATGCTCGACTTCGGACGTGCCGATGCCGAAAGCCAGCGCGCCGGAAGCGCCGTGCGTGGAGGTGTGCGAATCACCGCAGACGACCGTCATACCGGGCAAAGTTGCACCCTGCTCGGGACCAACCACATGGACAATGCCCTGACGCTTGTCGGCCATATCAAATTCGGTAATGCCGAATTCGGCGCAGTTTTGGTCCAGCGTTTCAACTTGCAGATGCGAGACCGGATCGGCGATGCCTTTATAGCGGTCGGTCGTCGGCACGTTGTGATCGGCCACGGCTAGATTGCGGGATTGCCGCCACGGCTTTCTGCCTTCCATCCGCAGACCTTCAAAAGCCTGCGGCGAAGTGACCTCGTGCAATAGTTGGCGGTCGATGTAGATCAGCGAAGAACCGTCGTCCTGGGTACAAACGACGTGGTCTTCCCATAATTTGTCGTATAAAGTTTTACCTGACATAACTCTCTGGTAGGGTTAAGCCGTCCGCCCGGACGGCTGCATTAATATGAAGTGTCCTGACTGTTCAGCCTAAAATCTCGAAAACCTTGGCAGTGATGTCTTCAACCGATCCAATGCCGCTGATCGATGCGAACTTGACCGGGCGGCCTTCGGCGGAATAATAGCCAACCAGCGGTTTGGTCTGTTCGTGATAAACGCTGAGGCGCTTACGCACGGTTTCTTCTTTGTCATCGTCACGCTGAATCAAGGGCTCACCGGTAATATCATCGGCGTTGTCGACTTTGGGAGGATTGAATTCGGTATGATAGGTACGGCCTGAAGGCGAGTGTACACGTCGGCCGGCCATGCGTTTGACGATTTCCTCATCGGCAACGACAATTTCAATGACGGTATCGATGGTCACGCCCATCGCTTCCAGCCCTTCGGCCTGGGCAATCGTGCGCGGAAAGCCGTCCAGCAGGAAACCATTGGCGCAGTCAGGTTGAGCTATGCGCTCTTTGATCAATCCTAAAATGATGTCGTCGGACACCAGGCCGCCGGCATCCATCACTTTCTTGGCTTCCAGGCCCAGAGGCGTGCCTGCCCGTACCGCCGCCCTGAGCATATCGCCGGTGGAAATCTGCGGAATGCCGTATTTTTCAGTGATAAACTGAGCTTGAGTTCCCTTGCCTGAACCGGGGCTCCCTAAAAGGATGATGCGCATAAATTCTCCAAATGTGCCGCCACAAAACCGAGCACTGATTTTATGGCCAGATAAAATTAGAATCGCCTATTTTATAACACAACCCATTAAATCTCTTGTAAAAATGCGCATGAATCCCTATTCTTGTCTGTAATCCTTATCTTTTAGGAGGAAATTCGATGCGCGTTAAAGAATTGATGACCTCAAAAGTATTTACCGTCGAACAACAGGACCTAATAGATCGGGCTTTTTTCCTGATTCACTACGAGAAAATCCGCCACTTGCCGGTCGTTAAAAAAGGCAAAGTGGTCGGCATGGTATCCGACCGCGACCTGTACAAGGCGCTCGGCCCCAAAAACAACCCCAACGTCATTGAAACGGGCGTTACCGAAATGCATGTGATTCCGAAAAAAGTGCAGAACATCATGCGCCGCGGCGTGTTGACCGTCACCCCGGATACCTATGCTTCGGAAGCTGCCGCCTTAATGGCTGATAACAAAGTCGGCGCACTGCCCGTCGTCAATAAGGACGACAAACTGGTAGGCATATTGTCGGCAACCGATATTCTCCGGGTGTTCTCAACAATCGAAAAAACCAATGAAAACCACGCGCAAACCATGAGCGGCAATGAATAATGCCTAAATTACTTACCGATCAGCAAGTCATCAGCGCCATTCAAGCCTGGGTGAAATCATTCATCATCGGCTACAGCATTTGCCCTTTCGCGAAACGTGAATGGGACCGCGGCAGCATTTATTACACGGTCAAACGCACTGCGGACATTGAATATTTTTTGGAGCATCTGATACAGGAATGCGAGCGACTGGACAGCGATGACGGCATTGAAACTACGCTGCTGATTTATCCGGAGGCTTTATCGGACTTCGATGATTATCTGGACTATCTGGACATCGCCGAACGTTTGCTGATCGAACAGGGCTATGAAGGCATTTATCAGCTGGCAAGCTTTCATCCCGACTACTGCTTCGATGGCTCGGCGCCGGATGATCCTGCCAATTATACCAACCGCTCACCCTATCCGATGCTGCACCTGATACGGGAAGAAAGCATTGAGCGGGCCGTGGCCGCCTATCCGCAGCCTGAAAATATTCCCGAGCGCAATATCGAACTGACGCGGCGTTTAGGGCTGGCCAAAATGCAGACTTTGTTAGCGGCCTGCTATCAAGCGGGGCAATAAAGCGCCGAAGCAGGCCGATAAAAGACAGCGCAGAAGGCGTAAGCGATGTCTTACGTCTTTTGCCGGGGTTCTGGAAAGATTATTTGGCTTCTTCGCCAGTAGAAGGCGATTCTTCCTTGCTTGCTTCCTCTTCTGCAGGCGTCTCTTCCTTGGCAGGAGGTTCATGATCCTCCATGCGAACCTCTTCTTCAACCGGAAGCTCTTCACCGGCTTTTGTTTCAGAGACCGCAGGTTCTTCCGTTGCGGCTTCTTTTTTGGCCTTCACCGCTTCTATAAACTCAACAAACCAAGGCAATTCCTTGACGGCGGCAATGTCCGGGTCATTCATGATATCGTCGACCTTAGGCAAGTAGCCTCTGTCTCTGGACTCCTCCAGCGCATTCAGGCAAGCGGTTTCATCGCCACGGAAGGCATAAATACAGGCCAGGTTGTAAGAAGCCGATCCAGCCTGAATCGCATTGGCTTTTTCAAACTGTTCTTCAGCCATGTCATATAGATGATCTTCAGGCTTGACGCCTTTAACTCGAGCCAGATCCATATAAGCCACGCCCCCGTCTATGGCCGCGCCCAGGTAATGAGGCTCAAGCGTCAGGCAAAAGGCGAATTTCGATATGGCTTCCTGGTAAAGAGCGGCGGCGGCTTCGCCAGACTTCAGTTTCGCATGATGCAATAAGGCAAATCCCCAGTTGTACAAGGCTTCGGCCAGCATAGGATGGTCGCTTACGACTTCGGCATAGCCCTGATAGACCCTTTTAAACAATTGATCAGCCTTGCCGGCTTCGCTTTTACGCGCCTCCGCTGTCTGTTTAATGGCTGAATTCAGCTTGGCTCTTTTTGCAAATGCTCCGAATAACGACATGCGCCTATCTCCTCATCTAGTGGGTTATAATTATGGTTGTTGATACAGCAACCTCGCATTCTAATGCCCGGATTCAATGTGTCAATAAACACATGACTGAAACACAACCAAGAGAGCGCTTTAATGAGTCACGCTGAAACCGATCTGGCCAGGGAAAAAGTCAATCTGGAAACTTCGCAAATAACCTGGAAAGAACTGCAACGCTTCTTTGCCAACGGCACGGCCGTCTATGTGGCGCCGGAACTGGATCTGGTTGAAGTGGCCTATCAGTTTTCAATGGATAACAAGGCCCAGGTCGAGCAATGGATGAAAAACAGCCAAGTGGGCCTGGTATCGGATCAGCAGGCCCTCAGCTGGTTTGAAACGGACGCTCAGGTTTGGTGCGTAGTGGTCAAACCCTGGATATTGGTCCAGGGCTAGTGCTTATCGCGCGGCCCTGGCCTTGCCTCTTGAGCCTCTTCTAACTTCCTTGTCGGCACTGTTGCCGGGGCTGGCCCGGCGCCTGTCGATGCTTTTCTTGTGCCGATAATCCTTTTTACCGGTCGTTTTATTCGGCGCATTCTTTTTGGGCATATCGACAACCTTTAATGACACCGGTTCATAGCCGGTGTCGGCAACGCGCGGGATCTGGCGTTTCAGCAGTTTTTCTATGTCCGCCAGCAGATAGGCTTCTTCGGGGCATACCAGCGACAATGCCTCACCGCTTGAGCCGGCGCGCCCGGTACGCCCGATACGGTGCACATAATCTTCGGCCACCTGCGGCAAATCGAAATTAACCACATGCGGCAACTGGTCAATATCGAGGCCGCGCGCGGCGATGTCGGTTGCAACCAGTACGGCGATCTTGCCGGTTTTAAAATACTCCAGCACCTTGTTGCGCGCGCCTTGTGTCTTATCGCCGTGCAGGGCTCCGGCGCGAATGCCGTCCTTTTGCAGTTGTTTTTCCAGCCTGTCTGCGCCATGTTTGGTTCGCACAAAAACCAGAACCTGCTTCCAGTTGCCGCTGCCGATCAAATAGGATAGCAACTCCCGTTTGTACTCGCGATTGATGCCATAAACCTTCTCTGTAATAGAGTCCGCCGTGGCATTTTGCCTTGCGACTTCAACTTCGACCGGATCGTTCAGCACCGATGCAGCCAGCGCTTTTATATCGCTCGAATACGTGGCTGAAAACAGGAGATTCTGGCGGTCAGCAGGCACCCACGAGATAATCTTGCGGATATCGGGCATGAATCCCATGTCGAGCATGCGATCGGCCTCGTCGAGCACCAGCATTTCCACTTTCGACAAGTCGGCGTTTTTCTGCTGTACATGATCGATCAAACGGCCAGGCGTGGCGATGATGATATCGCACTCCCTACGCAAATTACGCGCCTGCCAGTTGATGTTGACGCCGCCGTAAATCGCTTGCGCGTGAAGCGGCAAGTATTTTCCGTAAGTTTTGACGCTCTCATAGACCTGAACGGCCAGTTCGCGGGTCGGCGTCAGGATCAGCGCACGCACGGGACGCGGTTTTTGCGGGCGCAGTGAATGCGCCATTAAACGCTGCAGCAAAGGCAGCGTGAAACCCGCCGTTTTGCCGGTGCCTGTCTGAGCGCCAGCCAGCACATCGCGGCCTTCCAGAATCAAAGGAATAGCCTGCTGCTGAACAGGTGTAGGTGTGGCATAGCCTTGATCGGCAACAGCTTTAAGGAGTTCCTCGGTTAAACCGAGTTGTTCAAATGACATTAGATACCTCTGGTAGGAGAAAAGGGTTTAGGTTCTGCCGACATTTCATAAAAATCCAACAAAATCTCTGCCCATCCTGAGCACAGATGAATAGCGGAACGAAACTAACCGACAAAAACAATGAAATTTTTAACCAATAGTCGTTGAACGGATTTGAATTTCAAACGTTTTTTGCACTGTTGGGAATATGAAGTAGGGAAGTTTTTCGCATACGGACTGCAGTCAATGCCCAGGTGTGGAAAGTCTCGATCGATAGTGCAAACACCTGTGATATGCCTGTGCTGTCGGAGCGACCGGCATAACAGCTAACTGAGCGGTGCCTTATGGCACTTAAAAAACCAATTTTACTACTAAAATTCATGCCAGCATAGAGACAGAGATACCGGGCAGCCCGCCGGATCTTATTCTGGCCGTTAGATTAGGCAGTGATTCGAGCGGGCAGATAACTTGTTAGGTTTGACGCTGGAGAGCTTTATTGAGTGATTCCATCTAATGCTTGCCTTCAAACAATCACTAAAAATGAATGGGCCTATCAGAGCAAGGCGCTGCGATTGATATCAACAGCTAACTTGCACGTTGGCAAATCCATATGAGCGATAATTTTTACGCCAAATTTAATTTGACAGACGTTTCCAGAAAGCCAGAAACTGCCAGATCAGGCCCGAACCTTCATATGACAGCAATTTGTGACGCAGAATTCTACGACATCTTCACTCCTGCGGCTTTAATCAATGAGTGCTTGCCGAACTGACTTCCTGCATTAGAGAAGAATTGGCGTTTTTATTTAAATTCTCTATTTGAATCTGATGATGCCTGTTAAGGCTTTCCATTTGTATTTCATGTTGCCTTTTTACGTTTTCTATTTGAATCTGCTGTTGCTTCAGTATAGAAGACATCTGATTTCGCTGTTGAATAACCAGTTCTGCAATTTGTTTTTTTTGAACCTCAAGTAAGTCATTAAGCGCTTTTGTACTCAATTCATTGTTCATAATATGTCCTTAAATTATATAGCTTCTCAAATAAATAACTTCTTTGCTGCAATTAAAACGCTGCTTTTTAATAGTCGCCTTATTAATAATGCATAATTTCAATTTCAAAAAAAGTGTACAGCGAAAGAAAAACATTAACATTTTACAAACAATATTTTTAAATTTAGATTGCATATAAAAAGTTATGTTTAAGCATATCTCAGATTATCCACTTTCTTGATCACTTGGCAGAGTATTGCGCTTAATCATCATGATTGAATAATAAATTAAGATACCACCCTTTCCATATTGGTAGAAAAATGTGGATTTCTAAAATTCCATATCATTAAGCACTGTATATACGCTCCGGCTCATTTCCTTTGTGAATGGCTTTATGAAATGAATCCCGGACTTCATGCCCGAGTAATATCTCTCCCCAGCAATCGCTGTGATAGCTTAGCCGCCCGCTTGTTCATGCGAAAATCATTCTGCGTCATGCCGTTACCGTACACATCGATAAACTCTTTGGTTTCAGGCAGCCAAAGGTGTTGCCGAAAAAAACTTTCCTGATTAAAACCTATTTTTAAAGTGTTTTTCTGAGATGCCGAATTGTAGCTGTATACGAAGGTCACTAATTTATTAAGACGAATTTTATTAAACGCAAAATCCATTACTAAAAGAGTAGCCTCTGCGCCAATAGAGCCATTACGATCTACAGGATCTGGAATACCAATCAGAAACTCGGCTTTTCTATGATCCATCTGAATATCAACAAGATTGGCAATGCCTATAGAACGCTTGGTGTGCGAATCAGATATCCTGGTAATAACCCAACTCATCGACTTTTTTCGGCAAGGATGAATCAACTCTTCTTCTCGAAGTTTTAAAGCCAAACTTTCCGGGTCTTTATTGCGAGGAATAAAACAGTTGTATAGCGCCATAAACTCAGGATTTTGAGAACAGCGCCACAGATATGCAGCATCATCTTCACAAAAACGCCTTAGACAGACCCTTTTCCCATAGAGTGATTCAAGCCATATCGGGTCAACTTCAGCGAGATTGGAAGCCGCTTTATCAAAATCAGGCCGCAGCTCTAACGCCTTACGAAAGCATTTTTGTGCCTCAGTGGCGTTATATTGTTCTTTCAGAGCCTGCCCTAAGTTGTTATAAGCGTCTGGATTATCTGGCTGCAAATCGATCACTTTACGATAACAGCCAATGGCATCACTTAGCTTACCCATTCTGTACATAGCATTGCCTAGAGTGTTGTACACTTCCGAGCGGGTACTATCCAACGATAAAGCATATTTGCAATACTTTATAGCATCATCGATACGCTCCTGCTCCAATAATGCATTACCATAATTTCCATAAAAGTCAGCCCGCTTAGGAGCACTGGTTATCGCTTTAATGAAATATTCATTAGCTATTTCGTAGCGCCGTGTTCGCGCATAAATAATAGCGAGTAAATGCAAGGCATCCGGCTGATTCGGATAACTTGCATTTACTCGCTGACATAATGTTTCCGCTTTTTCAAATTGTCCTGCTTGCAGATAACCAACAATCTTTCTCAAATCATCTGACAACGCAACCGTTGAAACAATCGCTGCCACCACTATCACTCCTTTTCATTGAGGCGACTGGAAAATACCCATCAGGATTTTGCCTCCTGATGGGTATTTCTTATCATGCAAGTTTAAAAAATATCATTCTCGTTGCGCCTAGCCTTAAACTGAGGCTCAATTCAATAATGATAAATTTAAACCTTGCTACACTGAATATAAAACACCGGCTTGGTCACCAGCTATATCGGTTACTCCTAAAAGTGAGATAGGGTTTTCAGGAACTGCATCATTCTCAATGGAGAAAGTCACATCACCAGTATCTCTGTACACATCCAATGCAGCGCCATTACCCGGTGCGTTTCCGTGATTAACTCTTGCCACCGGATCGGCTGCTGCTGGAGCGACTGCAGCAGCATCACTGCTGGCTGGAGCCGTCACCCTAACATCCCTGCTGGCTGGCGTTGGAACGCTAATATGGCTGCTGGCCGGGGTAGTTACGGCAATATCATTGTCGGCTGGAGTAGTTACAGTAATATCTCGACCGACAGGGGTAGTTATAGTAATACCGCTGTTACCCGAAGCTACAGGCGCACTGTCTAACGGAACGCTGGTCTGCGATACTGGCTCTGTCGTACCAAGTGCTGTCACAAAGTTCAGCGTGGCTTCATCACTCACGCCTGCAAAGGCATTGCCTACCAGATCCGTAACCACGCCCGCGTCCAGCTGGACGAAATAATTGCTGTCTGTCAGCAGATCTTCCGCCGGATTGATGGTTACGGTATTGGTCGTGCCGTTCTT